>CAZUHZ010000116.1:0-6837 GCA_964620895.1 uncultured Dysgonomonadaceae bacterium
GAATCTGCTTTCTACGGACGGGATTAAGAGGTTGGTGGCATGAAAACACTTTCTAGTGATGTAACAACCTCTTTAGTGAAACTAAATTTCTTTCTACAATCGTAAATCAAACAAACCAGTAATGAAACTTCTTTTCACTCTCGCAATTTTGAGATTGTTGGCACGAACTTGCTTTCTACCATGGCAATTTTGACTTCCATGGTACAATTCTCCTTCACCTCGATTGTTACAAAGGGGCAACGATTATTTGCTTGCAACAAATATGTGTACACATTCAATAGCTGAATCTATTCATAAACACCAATCTCCTTATCTTTCACCTCTAAATCCATTCATAAGAGTAAGCATCAGTAACAGAGTGTACTCATAACTAATACCAAAGATAATTATTTTTTTGAATAACAAAGCTGTTAAATCAAAAAAAAACAACTAAGAATAAACACACCCATTCACTACGTATCGCACATCACTAACCCTATTATAAAAAATAGATACCTCTACATTGAACAAAATTGATAGATTCGTATTATATTTGTGGAAAGGAAAATAACAATTAATATAATAAGAGATGGGAAAAGTATTAATAATAGGTGCTGGTGGTGTAGGCACCGTAGTTGCTAACAAAGTAGCACAAAACAAAGATGTGTTCACAGACATCATGTTGGCTAGTCGCACAAAAAGCAAATGCGATGCTATAGCAAAAGATGTGAAAGAGCGTACTGGTGTAACCATACAAACAGCCAAAGTGGATGCAGATAATGTGCCCGAACTAGTGAAGCTGATGAATGAGTTTAAACCCCAGATAGTGATTAATGTGGCACTACCCTATCAAGATTTGACCATTATGGATGCTTGTCTTGAAGCTGGGGTAAACTATTTGGACACTGCCAACTATGAGCCACTTGATGAAGCAAAATACGAGTATAGCTGGCAATGGGCATACCACGATAGGTTTAAAGAGGCTGGACTGACTGCTATTCTTGGATGCGGGTTTGACCCCGGTGTAACAAGCATTTTTACGGCTCATGCTGCTAAGCATCATTTCGATGAGATTCACTATTTAGACATCGTTGACTGCAATGCTGGCGACCATGGTAAAGCTTTTGCCACCAATTTCAATCCAGAGATAAATATACGCGAAGTGTCGCAAAAGGGTAAATATTATAAAGATGGTGAGTGGATTGAAACAGAACCACACGAAATACATAAACCATTGACCTATCCAAATATTGGTCCAAAAGAGTCGTACTTGATTTATCACGAAGAGTTGGAGTCGTTGGTAAAAAACTTCCCAACCATCAAACAGGCTCGCTTTTGGATGACTTTTGGCGAGGAATACCTCACCCACCTACGTGTAATACAAAATATTGGCATGGCTCGTATTGATGAGGTGGAGTATCAGGGACAAAAGATTGTTCCCATCCAATTCTTGAAAGCTGTATTACCAGATCCAGGTGAATTGGGTGAAAACTACACGGGCGAAACATCTATTGGATGCCGCATACGTGGTGTAAAAGATGGCAAAGAGCGCACCTATTATATATACAACAACTGTAGCCACGAAGCAGCCTACAAAGAGACAGGGGCACAAGGTGTGAGCTACACTACGGGGGTACCTGCTACAATTGGTGCACGCATGTTTATGCAAAATCTTTGGAGCAAACCAGGAGTTTATAACGTAGAAGAGTTTAATCCTGATCCATTTATGGAACAATTAAACAAACAGGGATTGCCTTGGCACGAGTTGTTTGATGTGGATTTGGAATTATAATAAAAATAAAAGAGACCTTGCAGTGATTACTGCAAGGTTTTTTTATATTTTTGTAGCAAGATAAAAAGAGAGTAAGCAAACAGAAACAAAAACAATGAAACCTAAAAGCTTAGTAAACATAGGGGATTACACAAAAGATGATATAATGCGAATTATAGCAACAGCCTCTAAATTTAAGAAACAGCAAAATCGCTCACTATTGAAAGGCAAAGTTTGTGGCACACTTTTCTTTGAACCTTCCACACGCACGCGCTTGAGCTTTGAAACTGCCATCAACAGATTGGATGGTCGTATTGTGGGGTTTTCTGACACTGCTACAAGTAGTGCCACCAAAGGAGAATCTTTGAAAGATACCATAATGATGGTGAGCAACTACACAGATATCATTATTATGCGTCATCATCTGGAGGGCTCTGCCCGATATGCTTCGGAAGTGTCGCCCGTACCTATCATTAATGCTGGGGATGGAGCTAACCAGCACCCTACACAAACTATGCTAGATATATTTAGCATTTACGAAACACAGCACACACTCGAGGGTTTAACCATAACCATAGTGGGCGACTTGAAATATGGACGCGCAGTACATTCACTCATTGAGGGGCTTTCACACTTCAATCCTACTTTCAACTTTGTAGCTCCCGAGGAGATGAAAATTCCTGAGAAGCACAAAACATTTTGCAAGGAAAGAGGAATCACCTATCGTGAGTATGATGATTTTGCACCTGATTCTATCAACAATGCAGACATATTGTATATGACTCGTGTGCAAAAAGAGAGGTTTACAGATTTAATGGAGTATGAGAAGGTGAAAAACATATATACATTGAGGAATGACATGTTGAAGGATTCGCGCCACAACCTGAAAGTTTTGCACCCTCTACCCCGTGTGAAAGAAATAGACCAAGATGTGGATAGCAATCCAAAGGCATACTATTTTGAGCAAGCTCGCAACGGAGTATTCACACGCCAAGCAGTAATTTGCGATTTGCTAAATATTGAGGTGAACTAATAAACCATTGGCAACAAGAGAGAGAAAAACTAAACAATCACAATTTAAACTATGCGCAAAGAATTACAAGTAGCAGCACTTAAAAGTGGAACTGCCATAGACCACATCCCTTCTGACCAACTATTTAAAGTGGTGAAACTACTAAAACTTCACGAACTAAAAAACAGGACTACTATTGGCAACAACCTTAATAGTAGAAAAATGGGTACAAAGGGAATTATTAAAATATCGGACAAGTTTTTTGAAGAAGATGAGATAAATCGCATTGCCTTAGTTGCACCTCGTGTGAACCTCAACATAATAAAGAACTACGAAGTGGTAGAGAAAAAAAGAGTGACACTACCCGATGTTGTAACAGGTATTGTGAAATGCAACAATCCAAAATGTATTACCAACAACGAACCGATGCAAACACGGTTTAAGGTAGTAGATAAAGAGAAGGTAACATTGCAATGTCACTACTGCGAAGTAAAAATAAACAAACAAGACATTGTATTAAGCAAAAGTAAATGATGCAAGACTAGCAATTAAGTACGCAGATAATCGCTACCTGTGTCCTTCCACTATACAATTCAACAGGCAGCAAGCCTAGTTGCAAAAGAATAAACAAACTGATACACAATCAATATATCTATCAATAATAACTAAGTAAATGTTACTAAATATACCTCAGAATTTCCCTGCATTAGATTTGCTTGCAAAAGAGCAATTCTCTATATCTGATCTCATCTTAACAAAAAAAGATGCAAAACCTCACATTAAAGTGGCTGTGCTTAATCTGATGCCCCTTAAAATTGATACTGAAGCTGACATGCTGCGCATTATGAGTAACAGCCCGTTGTACATTCACTTAGATTTTATCTACTTAGAGAGTCACACCCCAAAGAACACCCCCATTGAGCACATACATAAGTATTACAAACCTTTTTCGGAAATAGAGAATGACCAATACGATGGCTTTATCGTTACTGGAGCACCAGTAGAATTATTCCCTTTTGAGGAGGTAAGTTACTGGCCTGAAATTGAAAGGATATTTAATTGGGCACGACAAAATGTTGCATCTTCACTCTACATTTGCTGGGGCGCACAGGCTGCTCTTCATCATTTTCATGGAGTTCCAAAATATGAATTAAACAAGAAGTTGTTTGGCGTATATCCACATATAGTGTCTGACACTTCCTTTCCTCTGTTTCGTGGGTTCGACGATGTGTTTTATGTGCCACATAGCCGTCACACCACAATATTAAGAGAAGATATTGTAAAACACCCTGAACTTACAATTTTATCCGAAACAGACGATGCTGGTATATATCTAATTACAGATACAACTAGAAATGAGTTCTTCATCACAGGCCATTCTGAATATGCACCCATGGCACTTCACAAAGAGTATATGAGAGATATGCAAAAGGGATTGAATTCTGTAGATGTCCCTTACAATTACTATCCCGACAATGACCCAAATAAGAAACCATTGGTTTTGTGGCGTAGCCACTCTAGTTTACTGTTCACAAATTGGTTGCATTATTTCTGTTACGACTCTTTAAAAGAATAACACATCGCTAAATGCAAATGTATCTGTTTTACAAATAGGCTATCTGTGTAATAAATTCAAACATCGGATTATCTGCAAAAAACAGATCACCCTCAAAACCTGTGTCTATTTCCAACTTATAAAACATCCATTATGATCAAACTATCCTACAGTTTGCTCCTAGCTAAAACCCACCAATAGTCGCAAGACAATAGATAATTCACTTTTTTAAAAATAAAGCAACAGAAACAACAAAGAATAACTGCTAGAACATACTGCTACCCAGCGCATCGTTAGATGCAGCAATGTCTGTAGCAATCTAATCATTCCTAACCTAAAGCTTCGTAGATGCGGACTGTAATCCGCTTGTAGCAAATCAGTTTAATTCAATTAGACAATGAAATATAAACGCAATCACCCACTTTAACTGCCAATCCCAAACTTCAAAAGTTAAAGAACACACTTTAAAAGTTTCTAACACAAAATATATTTTATACCTTTGTAGATATCACACTTGCTACTATTATCAGAGGTAAGCAAATGAGCATCTTTTTGTTGAAAGTAAAGCTCATTGTAGTTTTTCACAACTTAAGGTCTGCACCTATATAATATGACAACATGCCACTCACATGATAAAAAACGAAAGATTCAAATCGGTAAGCACCTCTGAGTTTAAAAAACTTATTGCTAAAAGCAAAGTTCAATTGCTAGATGTGAGAACACCAGAGGAGTTTGCACAGCGCAAGATAGAGGGTGCATTGCTTATCGATTTTTACAACAACAACTTTGATAAGCAAGTAGATGCACAATTAGATGTCTCTATTCCTGTAGCCATATATTGTCGAAGTGGTGTAAGAAGTGTAGATGCAGGGCTGCTATTGGTGGAAAAAGGATTCACTGTGTATAATTTAGAAGAAGGGATAATATCCTGGTAAAATATAATCATTTTAAAAACTTTAATTTCAATATGAACGAACAAGAAAAGATTGAACAAATAACTCAATCAACTAATGCCATAAGCGAATGGTCGAAAAACTTTCTCGGCAACCTAGGAATTGGTGATCAATTTATCAAATACATCAACCTTATTTTCTTGATAGCACTAGTTATTGTACTAGTTTACATTTTGCAAGTAGTTACTCGAAAGATATTGACTGCTATATTAAAGAAAACTATAAAGGTGAAAAGAATATCTATACTAGAACATCTATTAGATAGAAACCTACCACACTTAGTGGCTATGATTGTTCCCTTTAGTTTAATAAAAGGTACAATACCCATCATATTTAATGATTTTCCTAGTGCAGCCTCACTTTTTGACAAACTAGCCAATGCATACTTAGTATTCTATATACTGTGGATTATAACAGCTGTGCTGAATGCATTTGAAGGTACACTTAGCGAAAGAGAGTCGTTGAAAGACAAACCACTGAAAAGCTACTTTCAAGTAGTTAAAATATTCCTTTATGCCATAGGTGGAATCATACTTATATCCATATTATTAAGCCAAAATCCGTCTGTTCTTATTGGAGGTCTTGGTGCTGCCTCTGCTATATTAATGTTGGTGTTTAAAGACACCATAATGGGATTTGTTGCAAGCATTCAATTATCCGCCAACGATATGGTACGAATTGGCGACTGGATTTCGATGCCCAGATTTAACGCTGATGGTGATGTATTTGAAATATCTCTTACTACCGTTAAAATACGCAACTTCGATAAAACTATATCATACGTACCTCCCTACTCTCTTATTTCAGAATCGTTCCAAAACTGGCGAGGTATGCAAGAGACGGGTGGAAGACGTATCAAACGCTCTATTAATATCAAACAGTCATCTATCCGTTTTATAGAGAGTGACAAAGAGCTTGAAAAATTTAAGCGCATACAAAGTGTTTCTAAATATATCGACGAGCGCAGTGCCGAAATAAAAGAATACAACAAGAAGATAGGCGCTGACAAATCCGTTCCTGTCAATGGCAGAAACCTCACCAACATGGGTCTGTTTAGAGCTTATGTGTTGGAATACTTGCACAATCACAAAGACATAAGACAAGATATGATGATTATGGTGCGTCAGCTCGATCCATCATCAAAAGGCATACCTCTAGAGCTATACATATTTGCAAACACTACCATATGGGCAATATATGAAGGTATTGTCTCGGATGTATTTGATCACCTACTAGCTGCAGCAAAATACTTCGACCTTGAAATATTTGAAGATGTATCTAACCCTATTGTTGGTTTACAACAACAAAAAGTTCAGCTTGAAGCAGTGGAGCCTGTAAGCGACAAATAATATATGATAAAACAGACACTGTGTGATAATATTAAGCACAAAATTTAAATAAAAAAGGGTTGAATGGTAATGCATTTCAATCCTTTTTTTATTGTGAGTCTGCATCATGTGTTACGTTCGCATGTATTTGCATTTGAATATCATAAAGAGTTGAAGAAGAAGCATAAAAACCTTTAGAGGATTGATAGAAAAAAAAGGTGTGGAAAAGAACTATTTTC
>CAZUHZ010000117.1:0-3963 GCA_964620895.1 uncultured Dysgonomonadaceae bacterium
TCGTCTCCTACATAAATAGTTACTTCGTCAACACCAGTAATTTTTACACTCGACTCTGGATCGTGATATTTTATAATTCTATCAGTATATTCATAGTCAGTATATTCATCTACTGTTGCTTGTCCATTTTCATACTCTTCGTTTCCACCTCTACGGTTGTATGCATCAATGTCGCGACCATTAGCCTCAACAGTTACGTTAGATGCATTGCCCTGTAAAACCACAATTTTTTGCTTCTTTTCTGGTTTTTGAGGTTCTTTTTTCTGAATCAACTTTGTTGATTGTTGATCGGGATTGGCATATATGTCATCCCATTCTTGGGAGTTACCTAGAAAGGGTGTCAATAGTAGCAGTCCCGAAAGAAATAATTTAATTGTTTTCATATTCTTATGCTCCCTTTTTTATTTGTTGTTTTTATTCTATATTCTCTTAGTTACTTTATTTGACTTTGAGTAGTACAAATAGTTTAATTGAAATATCGATATATATCTATAGTACAAATATAAGACTTATTTTCTAATGCTTAATTGTAAATAGCTACCTGTGTGAAGAGCTATTAGTTGTATTGTTCAGCGTTCTACAGTTTTTTCATATCAGCTCACACTTTATTATAAGACGTGGAAAATGATAAAAGGTTGCATGGAAACAATTTTAAGATTACTAATTACGAGGATTGAAATCATCTTTCCACATCTTTTATCATCTTTAACCCACATTATTTAATCATCAAGCAATACAGTAAGTCCGTCATAGGCAATACTTACACCCTTTTGCAACTCCCTTTCTACTTCATCGTGAAGTCCCATTTGATGACTCAAATGGGTAAAATAAGCCTTTTCAGGTTTAACCTTACGAATTAAATCAATTGCTTGATTGAGTGTTTGATGCGATATATGTTCACTTTTTCGCAAAGCACTCACCACAAGTACATCTAGGTGTTTCAGCTTTTCTAACTCTTCGTCAGGAATAGTTTTCACATCGGTAAGATAAGCAAAATTGCCAATCCTAAAACCTAATATCGGAAGCCTATAGTGTAAAACACGTATAGGAGTTATCTCAACACCTTCTATATTAAAAGGATTACAATCAATCTCCCTTATTTTCAAATTGGGTATCCCAGTGTATTTTTTTGGCATAAAACAATAAGGAATACGCTGCATTAGAGCTTCATTAACATTCTTTTCTGCATAAATATCTATCTCTCCAAAACGTCCAAAAGGACGCATATCATCCATACCCCCTACATGATCGTAGTGCTCGTGTGTAATCAGCACTCCATCAATTTTACGAAATGGCAAGTTCAGCATCTGCTCTCTAAAATCGGGTGTTACATCAATAAGAATGCGTGTGTTTCCCTTCTCGATTAAAACAGATGAACGCAATCGTCTATCCTTTTTATTTTCCGATTTACAAACTACACACTCACACCCTATCTCTGGCACCCCAGTGGATGTGCCTGTTCCTAAGAAGGTTATTTTCATATTATTGCGCATTATTGATTACATTATTAATGATATATCTTTCAGTGCTTAATAATCTTATCAACTTATTCAACTATTAAGATTTCATGTGTTGCTAATTTCAACACCTAGTGCCTGCCAGAAAACTCCTTGTTTTAGGACTTTTCTTGCATGGACTACCTATACAAAAACAAGCACCCCCATTCAATATATAATGAGAGTGCTTGTCCTTAAATCTTAAAAATTGTATGTTCAAATATTAATATTCTCTTTGAAGAATCCAAATATCATTGAAAGGTACTCCATAAGTTCTTCTCAAGAAATCGGTATCTCCTTTTGCAGAATATTTGTCATATATTTCGTTTCGTTTTGCTGCAGCACTTTGTTTGTCATCATAACTTGCTACAATTACGCGATACATACCTTGTTCGTTTTGTGCTAGAATAACAGGGTATCCCTCGTTTTCCATTCTCGATTTCAACGATTCAGCATTCAGCTTTACACTTAGCGATGCAATTACCACATTGAATGATTTCAATCCAGCAGCATCAGAGTTGTAAACTGGCGAAACTTTCTCTTTTCTCACAGAAACTTCAACAGGTGACAATGTTCCTGCAGGTTTTGTAACAGTTTGCGATTCAGTAGAAGCTTCTTCCATTTCTCTTTCTTTTGCAGCTTCATACACAGATTTATATGCACTTTGCTTAGGCTTACACGATGTGGCAATAAACGAGAGGCAAAGTAGTGCCAAACTTATTTGAAATACTTTTTTCATTTGATTGTTTTTTCGAATCAATTAATAAACTCCTATGATTTAAGTAGCAAAGATAGAAATAAGAGTAGTAAAAGAACCAATGAACGTGTGAAAATAAATTAAATGATATAGTCTTACTTCAAATCTTTATAAATACAGACAATTTACCCATACTACAGCCTCTCCAACCTATCAAAATCAATAATGGGTGCTTCTCTTTTTGGTTTTAAAATGAATGGTGTGCCAAAAGGTGTTGAGTCACTAAAGAAACCGCAGTTTTGTAAGAAAAACTTGTTTTCGTGTTGGTCATAACCACCTTTATAATCCAATCTTACCCCTTTTCTAGCAGTAGCATCATGAGAAAATGAAGATTTAGTGCCAGCTATCCATTCACCACTTTTGCTTCTGTACCACTGATTGCCAAAATAAACCTTTCGGCTCAGATAGCCCTGTTCGGTGCTGAAGTTTTCTAAAAACGAATGTGCATGTTTGTAATAAGTAGCTGTTTCTGGTCGTAAAAAACTAGCAATCAAACGCCATCTACCCTCATCAACAGCATAAAAGTATGAAGTGTAAACAGTGCTTCCATTACCAGTTGGTTTTATCTGAGTAAGGAATTTATAAGTATTTCCAGCTTTCCAATTATATTGTAAATAACTCTGTCCGCCCGATCCTTCATTGCCAAACTCCCCAATATGTACACCCTCTCCTCTACGTAAAGTCTTTATTTTCAAGCTATCGGGAATCAATTTTGGATCTTCTGTATCGAAAGGGCTCCACACTGAGAAAAGAACCCTTCTCTCCGTTGGAGTATTTACTTGAATACCAAAATAGCCTTCTGCAAACCCGTTAGCCATATAGTAACTCCCAACCACATCGTTGTTTTCGGGAACAGTTATTTCGTTGTAAAACCACTCTATGGTATCGGCTGGCATTTCAAAATTAAGATGAACCGAAGGACCTCTTCTTCCCCAATAGTCAGGAAAATCGTGTACATACACCATCGCATCATCATCTGCTTCAACTATAAAGGAATGTATATCTGCAAACTCATCGGCACTCTTACTCACACCTTCAAGTATAAAAGGAATATAACCAGCCTCTTTCACAACAAACTCTCCTAGCTTTTTCTCAAAATCACCTGCTTTCAACTCCACCAAAATGCTTCTATCGTTTACAGATAATTTTATTGTCGAATTGCCATGCTTAACACTCCCCTTCATTTTTAGTGTAATAGCTTGAGGTTTAGAAAAATAGATATACGTGTTGATTTCAGAATCTGCACCCACCCAGTTAGTCAGCCCTCTATCGGTTATTCTTGCACCACTTCTATTATTCACTATATAGCTGTTTCCACTAAGGTTTATCACATGCTTCATGCTTTGTGCAGAAGCAAAAGACAGGGATAGGCATATCCCAACAAATAGCATTATCGTTCTCCTCATCATATCTTTGTTAATATAAATTATCTGTTTAGTCTTTTCCATTACAATAAATGTACCACTCGACGAAAGGTGTCATAGGTATTTTAAACAGTTTTGTTTACACTTTGCAATTTCTACTTTAAAAATATTGCATTGTACGTAAATTATATAATCAGCAACTTTCAAATGTAGTTATATGTTCAGTAAAAGCCAAAAAACAATAGTACAATTTACGGATTAACACGCTACAGACCTACTTTTCATCACGTTGGAAACCTACTCCAGGAAAAAGTTGGTGCTTTTCATTGCGTTGGAAACCTACTCC
>CAZUHZ010000117.1:4063-6818 GCA_964620895.1 uncultured Dysgonomonadaceae bacterium
AAACCTACTCCAAGAAAAAGTTAGAGCTTTTCATTACGTTGGAAACCTACTCCGATAATAATATAGAGCTTTCTGTGACGTTGGAAAGCTACTTTTAGTTGAACAAAGTTGTCTCTATTAAAATTTTACATGAATATATAGTTTAAGTAAGAAACGCCAAATACCACTCCACGTTTGTTTTTGAAACAGTCGCTTTCTACAATAGCATCACCTTGTTTAAAACTAAATTTCACTTTACAAGGTTTGAGGAGGAATAAAAAATATTGCCAATTATCTAAACATTTTTAAAGCTAGCGTGTTTAATCTTTTAAGTGCACTTAAATAAACAACAACAAACTACTATAACAATGTCAATATCGATAGAGAATTTTGTGAAAGCAATCTATTTGCAAGAGCAACGCCAAGGCGAAGACACACGCCCTGGAACATTAGCAAAACTACTCAACATTTCAAATGCTGCCACTACAGATATGGCACAAAGTTTGGCACAAAAGAATTTGGTGAATTATGTCAAATATCAAAAGCTATCGCTAACACCCAAAGGCAAAGAGCTTGCCCTGTCCATACTGCGCAAGCATAGATTGTGGGAAGCTTTCTTGAGCAAAACATTAAACTTGTCGCTTCACGAAATACATAAGGAAGCTGAACTGTTGGAACATGCAACATCTGATTTTCTTGCCAATAAGATAGATGAATATCTAAACTACCCAGTTGCAGACCCTCACGGCGACCCTATTCCTTGTAGCAATGGAGAGAAGAACCTACAGAACAATGCTATTGTTTTGTCTGCCGCACAGATAGGACAAGAATATACCATTGTACGACTGTTTAGCTCCAATCTTGATTTTTTCGATTTTTGCACAGCAAACAATATTGCAATAGGCACAACTGTGCAATTAGAGAAGCGTTTCGATGGGATGAATATGATAGAAGTAAGTATAGGAGAAAAACACCTACTATTGAATGAAGAATTTACAAATATAATTTACGTAGAAACAAAATAAAAAGCAATATGACTAAGAGAATAATAGTTTTATTAATAACCATAGCTGCCCTTTCGGCTTCATCACTTTCATCGCTAGTAATAGCACAAAACGAAAAGACCGATGCCAATGTGTTTGGTCATGTAAAATCGGAAGGCGAACACGTACCTTTTGCCAATATCCTTGTGAAAGGAACCAACAGAGGTATATCGACCGACGAGACTGGACACTACATGTTAGTAAATCTGCCAGTTGGGAAGCAAACGCTTGTTGCAAAGTATATTGGTTACAAAGATCAAGAGATAGAGGTGGAGCTGATATCAGGCAAAACTATAACGATAGATTTTGATTTGAAGCGTGAAGTAATGTCGCTTGACGAAGTGGTGGTGACTGGCACAAAAACCTTTCAACGTAAAACACAAGCACCAGTAATTGTGAATATATTGGGCAAAGGCACCCTTGACGCAGTAGAAGCCAACAATATTGCCGAGGGGCTCAACTTTCAACCTGGACTAAGAGTAGAGACCGACTGCCAAACGTGTAACTACACACAGCTACGCATGAATGGATTAGGTGGTAGCTATTCGCAAATATTGATGAATAGCAGACCAATATTTAGTCCTTTGATTGGTTTGTATGGCTTAGAGCAGATTCCTGCTAGTATGGTAGAACGCATTGAAGTGGTTCGTGGAGGTGGGTCGGCTCTGTATGGTTCAAGTGCTATTGGTGGAACGGTGAATGTGATAACACAAATACCCAACAAGAATTCGTACGATATGAGCTACGCTTACCACAACATAAATGAAAGAGCCAACGACTTTGTTTTAAATGGAAGCATAAGCCTTGTAAACAAGAAGCGAAATGCTGGCGCAGTAATATTTGTGAACCATCGAGACAGAGAGCAGTACGATCACGAGGGCTTGACCCTTCATGCTGACGGAACAACAACAAAAGAACGCGACAACTTCTCGGAGTTGCCCAAGCTAAAGAACAATTCTTTTGGTGCTAATCTTTTCTTTGAGCCAACAGACAATCAGAAGTTTGAACTCAACTTCACTAGTATGTACGAAAGTCGCTATGGTGGAGAAATGATTGACAAGTTGCCCCATTTGGCTAAACAATCGGAAGAACGTATTCACCATATAATGATGGGTGGATTGGATTATGAAATTAGTTTTAATGAGAACCTAACCTCTTTGAATGCTTATGTGGCAGGACAAAAAACTAAACGCGACCACTACACGGGATTATATCCCGAGATAGATGAGTTTGATACAGAAAGCGAATTTAACGATGCTCTTTTTGAGCATTTATCAAACCCTCCTTATGGAAAGACCGACAATACAACCATGCAAGGCGGTATAAATATAAATCACAACCTCACAGACTTCCTTTCGGGTAGCAACCAATTGACTGGTGGTATAGAGTATCTCTACGACGAAGTTGTTGATTCGATACCTCAATACAACTATGAAATAGATCAACAGAGCAAAAACCTGGGAGCATTCGTGCAAAGCGATTGGAGAATAAACAAAGAGTTTACTCTGCTTACAGGAGTAAGAGCTGACAAACATAATTTTTTGGACAATGCCATATTCAGTCCTCGTGTATCGTTGCTCTACAAATTGAAAGATTACACTCAGTTTAGAGCTACTTGGGGTACGGGTTTTCGTGCTCCACAAGCTTTCGATTCTGATTTGCACATTGCTTTTGCGGGCGGTGGCGTATCACGCATCACACTCGACCCAGACTTGGAAGCCGAACGCTCTAAT
>CAZUHZ010000118.1:0-6793 GCA_964620895.1 uncultured Dysgonomonadaceae bacterium
GGAATAGTTTTCCAATAGCTTCAATACCAAATGCCATACCATTGTTTTCAACAAAGTATATCTTGAACCACTTGGTTATCTCAATAGAGTCGTACAAAGCCATATTTGTTTTGACCCAAATTTTTGAAGCTTGATCTACAACCAGTATAAATAGTATAACAAAAACTGCAATAAGTCCCTTAGGTATTTTCTCTCTCATAAGTTGCTAGGTGCTTTTCGGGTACTATCTTCTTGATTGTCCTTCTTTTGCTTCAATACTTAATGTGGCATGAGGTACTGCACGCAAGCGTTCTTTAGGAATTAGCTTTCCTGTTTCACGGCATACACCATAAGTTTTGTTTTCAATACGAATTAGGGCAGCTTGCAGGTTTTGTATAAACTTCATTTGGCGTTGAGCCAAACGTCCTGCGTCTTCTTTTGATAGCGTAGAAGCCCCCTCCTCCATATTTTTAAAAGTAGGCGAAGTGTCCTCAGTGTCGTTCTCGTTTGCATTCATTACTGTTGAACGCAAGTTTTCGAATTCTCTTTTTGCAGCCTCAAGCTTTTCTGATATAATAGCTTTAAACTCTTCGAGTTCAGCGTCTGAATATTTTGTTTTTTCGTTCATAATCATAATGTTTTATTATGTTATTAAAAACCGTGTTGCCACGGTTTTGTAATTGATCGTATTAATAAAAAATCTATTTAGTACAAAAATAGCAATAAGCGTGTTATATATTAGCATCTTTAACATTAATTCTTTTCTATACTGATAGTTACAGCCTCATCATTTATATCAACTTCTGTGCCAGTGTTTTCTTCAACAATAGCTAACGAGTCGGCTAGTACTTGAGCTTTTATATAATCTGAGAAATCTTCAATTGCCGATTCTAGCTTATTGTTAGACGATATTTTAATGCTTATTCTATCAGTAATTTCAAAATCTTGTGCTTTGCGTATATTTTGTATTCTGTTTACCAGTTCTCGGGCAACTCCCTCTTTTAGTAAGTCGTCGGTAAGGTCTATGTCCAGAGCCACAGTTAGTTTGTCTTGATTAGCAACTAGCCATCCTGGTATGTCTTCAGAAATTATCTCTGTGTCGGACAATTCAATTGTTACATCTTCTCCATTTACAGTTAAGTCGAAGTCACCTTCTTTTTCTAGTTTAGCAATATCTTTCTGAGACATCTCTTCTATTGCTGCAGCCAACTGCTTCATTATTTTACCATATCTTGGTCCAAGCTTTTTGAAGTCGGGTTTAATGCGTTTTACTAATACTGCGTTTGTTGAGTCAACAAAATTGAGCTCTTTAACATTCACTTCGTTCAATATCAGTGATTTTACAGCCTCAATGTTTTGTTTTTGCTCCTCATCAGCAAAAGGAATCATTATTTGAGATAATGGTTGTCGCACTTTTATATTTACCTTTCTGCGCAATGCCAACACAATTGACGATGTAGTTTGTGCTAAATACATCTGTTCTTCCAATATCTTGTCTATTATGGCTTCGTCCACTGATGGAAAGTTTGTCAGATGAACCGATTCAAAATCTTCATGACCCGTTACAGAAATTAAATCTAGATAAAGCTTGTCTGCATAGAATGGAGCTATAGGCGCCATCAATTTAGACACTGTAAGTAAACACTTATAGAGCGTTTGGTAGGCAGATAGTTTATCATCCGTCATGCCACCACCCCAAAAGCGTTTTCTATTTAATCTAACATACCAATTGCTGAGGTTGTCGTTTACAAAACTTGCTATGGCGCGTCCTGCTCGCATTGGTTCGTAGTTGGTGTATGCTTCGTCAACCTCTTTTATTAAAGAGTTGAGCAACGATATCACCCAACGGTCAATTTCGGGTCTGTTTTCAAGTGCTATTTCTGGTTCCTCGCCGCTGAAACTATCAACATTGGCATAAAGCGTAAAGAACGAGTAAGTGTTGTAGAGCGTTCCAAAGTATTTTCGGCGTGCTTCTTCTACTCCCTCAATATCAAATTTTAGGTTGTCCCATGGTGCAGCATTTGTTATCATGTACCATCTTAGTGGGTCTGAACCATACCTCTCTATTGTTTCGAACGGATCTACAGCATTGCCCAAACGCTTTGACATTTTGTTGCCATTTTTATCTAGTACCAATCCGTTGGATATTACATTCTTAAATGCAACACTATCTTTTATCATTGTTGATATAGCGTGTAGCGTGAAGAACCATCCACGTGTTTGGTCAACACCCTCTGCAATAAAATCTGCAGGATATACTTTGTTGAACTCTTCTTCAGAGATATGTGGATAGAAAAACTGAGCAAAAGGCATTGCACCCGAATCAAACCAAACATCTATAAGATCGAGCTCACGCTTCATGGGCTTACCACTTTCCGATATAAGTATTATATCATCGGCATAAGGGCGATGTAGGTCTATCTTATCAAAGTCAATGTTTTTGCAGTCATCAAGATTAATGTCAGGCCAAGGAAGTTCGGTCATAACACCCGCATCAACTGCAAGTTTCATCTCATTGCAAAGTTCTTCAACCGAACCAATGCATTTTTCCTCTTTCCCATCTTCAGTACGCCATATTGGCAGTGGAGTTCCCCAATACCTGCTTCGGCTTAAGTTCCAATCTTGAAGGTTTTCCAACCATTTACCAAAACGCCCTGTACCTGTTGATTGTGGCTTCCAGTTAATAGTGTTGTTCAACTCCATCATTCGCTCTTTGCAAGCGGTTGTTTTGATGAACCAACTATCAAGTGGGTAGTAAAGTATAGGCTTGTCTGTACGCCAACAGTGTGGATAGTTGTGGACTTGTCTTTCGATGCGGAAAGCTCTATTTTGCAATTTCAACATTACAGATAGGTCAACATCTAAGGTGTCGTCTTTTTCAGTCAACTCTTCATCGTAGGAGTTTTTCACAAACCTTCCAGCGTATTTGCCGTAAAGCTCTGTATCTATATTTTCTTCAACAAACTTATCATCCAGTTCGTTTAATTCAAAGTATTTTCCACTCAAATCTACCATCGGACGTTTGTTACCATCCTTATCTAATAGTGTAAGTCCTGGTTCTCCATACTCTTTACCTACACGAGCGTCATCTGCTCCAAAGGTTGGTGCTATGTGTACGATGCCAGTACCATCTTCGGTGGTTACAAAATCAGCAACTATTACTTTAAAAGCATTGTCAGAGGCTTTCACCCATGGCATTAATTGCTCATACTGCAATCCTGCTAGTTCGCTTCCTTTCCACACTTTGTCTAATACACGATAAGGTACTTTTCTGTTACCCTCTTTATAATCTTCAAGTGATAGTGAAGCATCTTTTTTGGGGAAATAAGCGTGCAGTAAGCTCTTTGCCAGTACAACTGTTATTGGCTTGCTTGTATATTGATTGTAGGTTTGAACAGCTACATACTCTATGTTTGGCCCAACTGCCAATAAGGTGTTGGAGGGGAGTGTCCATGGCGTAGTAGTCCATGCCAATAGAAATGGCTCGCCAAATTGAGTAAACTCTTCAAAGGGGTTTTTTATTTTAAATTGAGCAGTACAAGTTGTGTCAGTAACATCTTTATAGCAACCTGGTTGGTTCAACTCATGTGTGCTCAGACCTGTTCCTGCAGCAGGAGAGTAGGGCTGAATGCTGTATCCCTTATATAATAAATCTTTCTTATATAGCTCTTTGAGTAGATACCAAAGCGACTCGATGTAGCGATTGTCATAGGTAACATAAGGGTCAGACATATCTACCCAATAACCCATAACGCGAGTCAACTCTTCCCACTCTTTGGTGTATTTCATTACCTCTACTCGGCAGGCTTTGTTGTATTCGTCAACAGATATTTTAGTTCCTATATCTTCCTTAGTAATACCAAGCGATTTTTCAACACTTAGTTCTACAGGTAGTCCATGAGTATCCCATCCAGCTTTTCGGTTTACCAAAAAGCCTTTCATGGTTTTGTATCTGCAAAATATATCTTTTATAGAACGTGCTATCACGTGGTGAATGCCAGGCATACCATTTGCAGAGGGGGGACCTTCGTAAAAGACATACTCGGGTTGCCCTTCGCGGGTTGTCAAACTTTTGTGGAAGATATCTTTTCTGTCCCACTTTTCAAGCATCTCTTTGTTTATCGCAGATAAATCAAGTTCGTTATATTCAGGAAACTTCTTACTCATTTTTAGTCAATTTATACCTTGTGTAAAATAGAGTGCAAAGGTAATAAATTTTTGACAATTGGAAATCATAATAATCTAACTTAGAAAGGGCGTAGATTCAACTCGCAAATGCAATTTTATTTTCCAAAGATGCAAAAAATAATTGAGCCGGTGTTTTATAGTTCAATTTTTTTCTTGGTCTTCGGTTTAATTTGTATTGTATCTCCTTGACTTTTTCACTATTAACATCATTAAAGTCAGTTCCTTTCGGGATGTATTGGCGTACGAGTTTATTGGTGTATTCGTTCAATCCTCTTTCCCAGGAACTGTATGGATTGGCAAAGTAAAAATCAATATCCAAAGCGCTTGCAATGGCTTTGTGTTCTGCAAACTCCTTGCCGTTATCGGATGTTATGGTGTGAATCTTTCCTTTATAAGGCATTAACAGACGGATGACAGTCTCCTTTACTGCCTCGGCATTCTTCCCCTTTTCCAATTTTTCCATTAGCACAAACGCCTTGGTTCGCTCCACGATGGTTAAGATGGCACCCTTGCCGTCTTTGCCGATTACGGTATCGATTTCCAAATCTCCAAATCGTTTTTTCTGGTCTACGATTGCCGGTCGGTGTTCAATCCCCACCCTGTCTTTAATGTGTACCCGGGTATCCGATACCGGGCGTCTTCTGTGCTTGAGCTTGTGGCGTAAGAAAGTGTATAAATCTCCTCCTTGCGCCTTGTCTTTGCGAATGTGCTGATAAATCCTTTCCACGCTTACCATCTCAATGCCGTTGACTTTGCAATAGCCGTTAATCTGTTCGGGAGACCACTGTTCTTCCCGTAGTTTTTTGTCAATGAACCGCTGCATGGATGAACTGAAGCTACGCTTGCGCTTGAAGCGTTCCTTGCGTTCATCGGCAAGCATTTGAGCGCGAGCCGCAGAATACTTCCCACGCTTGGCTTTATTGCGGGACAACTCCCGACTTATGGTTGATTCCGATACTCCTACAATCCCTGCAATCTGTTTTTGTGTACTTCCCCTTTGAAGTAGAGCTGATATTTGGTATCTTCGCTCTACGGTCAATTGTTTAAATTTTTTCATAATACAACTATTATAAACATTTTGGCCAACTTTCCCAAGGGAACGCGTTCCCTTGGGAATCTTTTTGACCATTAATAAATGATATTTAGTTGAATTTACTAATTGAATTTACGAAGTCTTTTGGCCGGTCTTTTAATGAAATATGTATATTTGCGAAACATGTGGCGTCACTCACTAAACTGGTTGCCGTGAAAGACGGTTAGCAGGGTAACATTATACTCGCGAAAGATGGCTATTAAAAACCACCTTATCATATGCAACAAATAAACGACTTCTTGATTACCCTGCATAACTACATCGGAGGAAACTACTGGTTTATTTTTCTCCTGTTGGGAACGGGTACCTTTTTTACTGTTTACCTCCGGTTTCCCCAGATCAAGTATTTCCGCCATGCCATTAAAATAGTAAAAGGCAAGTACGATAAATCAACAGACAAAGGAGACACCTCCCATTTTCAGGCACTGGCGACAGCATTATCAGGAACCGTGGGAACGGGAAACATTGCAGGAGTAGCTCTCGCCGTTCACCTGGGAGGACCCGCCGCCATCTTCTGGATGCTGCTTACGGCTTTTCTTGGGATGTGTACGAAATTCGTGGAGGTAACGCTATCTCATAAGTACCGTGATTTCGACGAAAAAGGCATGGTAGCCGGAGGCCCGATGTATTACATGAAAAAACGGCTTAACATTTCCATAAAAAACGGATACCGGATAAAAACCGGTTACTGGATGGGCGGCTTTTTTGCCGTAGCAACTGTCCTTTCATCCTTTGGGTCGGGAAGTTTACCGCAGATAAACAGCATATCCAACTCCGTTTTCGCTACTTTCGGCATCAAGCAGGTCATTACGGGAGCCATCATGGCTTTTTTCCTTGCCCTGATCATTATTGGTGGGATCAAACGGATTGCCAAGGTTACCGAACGGTTGGTTCCGTTTATGGCCATCTTTTACTTTGTGGGAGCATTAGCTGTTATCTTGTTTAATTACCAGAATATAATCCCCTCCTTCGCCTCTATCTTTCTTGACCTGTTCACGGGAACAGCTGCTACGGGAGGATTCTTAGGTGCGGGATTTGCTTTTGCTTTCAACCAGGGAGTAAACAGGGGGTTGTTTTCCAACGAATCCGGACAAGGCTCGGCACCCATTGCCCACGCTGCTGCCAAAGCGCATGAACCCGTTTCCGAAGGGATGGTGGCTATTCTGGAACCCTTTATCGACACGATCATTATATGTTTCTTGACGGGACTGGTATTGTTGTCATCTGGGGTGTGGAAAGAGAAACTGCCCAACCAGTTTCAGAAAACGGATATTGAAGTCTTGACAGCGCTTTACAGTGAAAATAAACCGTCCGATGTCTCGCGTCTGGAGAATCACCTCAACCAGACAGCCAGACTTCCCCTTTTTAGCGGAAAGCTGGACATTAAAGACGGTCAGTTGCAGGAAAATGTATCCATCATCCATGCTCGTTCATTGGCCAGCCCCTTTGATCAGGTCTCTGTGGAGCAAGGTGTAGTCCATTCCTGTCCGCATCCGGTTCAATTGTTCTTTGAGCCACCCTTGAGGGCGGATA
>CAZUHZ010000119.1:0-6768 GCA_964620895.1 uncultured Dysgonomonadaceae bacterium
AAGTAGTAAAATTAAAGGAGAAAAAGATGTAAAGGGTGATGACTGTTTGTAGAGGAGGCTCACTTTGCTGTGAGTATATTTTTTTTTCTTTTTTTGTTGATTAGGTACAATGGGGTGGCGATAAGGGTGGGTAGATGATACAAACGGTGGACGAATTGTTTGCGCTTTTTGCAAAAGAAATGGGCTAAAAAAATTGTGTGTCTGTTGGGCAAGAAAATTGCTCATATTTTTGCATTTCTCATCTTTTTAGTTATATTTGTAGGATGTTAGTAAAGTTATACGAAGACAGTCCCAATCAGCGCGAGATTGATAAAGTAATTGAAGTGCTGCGCAATGGTGGTATAGTTATATACCCCACCGATACATTGTATGCCTTTGGGTGCGATGCGATGAATGTGCGTGCGGTCGAGAAAATATGTACCCTGAAGGGTATCAATCCACAGAGAAACAATTTATCTATTATTTGCTACGACTTGAGCGATATAAGCGAATATGCGAGGATTGATAACACAACTTTTAAGCTGATGCGGAAAAACCTGCCTGGTCCGTTCACCTTTATTCTAAACACAACCTCTACCCTGCCCAAGATTTATAAAAACAGAAAAACGGTGGGTATTCGCATTCCCGACAACAATATTATCAGAGAATTGGTGTCGCAACTAGGAAATCCGATAATGACCACCTCTGTAAATGGAGACGAAGGCGAAGCTGAAGAATACAGAACAAACCCCGAACTTATTCACGAAAAATGGGGAACCATTGCCGACATTGTAGTAGATGGTGGGCATGGAGGTCTAGAACCTTCCACAGTAGTAGATTGTACGGGTAGCCTACCCGAAATTGTACGGCAAGGAAAGGGTGAGTTGATTTATTAAACGTTTTCTGACAGCTACAAACCCACTCCCCCACATTTTTGAAAAGATTGCCGCATAACCCCTTTCACAAAACATAGCCGCTTCTTTTACGGCTAACGCCCCCTCCTCCAATACTATGGGGGGTTAATCCAACTGAAAACGCTCGCCCACACTGTCCATAATTTCAAACAATTCGTCCAGCGTATTTGCCCTAAGCATAGCTATGCGTGTGGGTCTAAAATCGGGTATTCCTTTAAAAATGGGTGAAGCTGCCAAATGACGACGAATATGCAAAATGCCCCTCCGCTCATCTATCATCTCTACCGATTGTAACACTTGTTTTTTGAGCACATCTAAATACCACTGAAAAGACTCTTTGGGCAGCAACTCGCCTGTTTGTAAATAGTGCTTCACCTCGCGAAATATCCACGGAGCACCAAAGCAGGCTCTACCAATCATCACAGCATCTACCCCTGTTTCGTCAAAACGTTGTTTGCAATCTTGCGCCGATTTCACATCGCCATTCCCAATGATAGGTATGTGCATGCGTGCATTGTTTTTCACATCGGCTATTAGCGACCAATCGGCATTGCCCGTGTACATTTGCGCCCGTGTGCGCCCATGAATGGTAAGTGCTTGTATGCCACAATCTTGCAATTGCTCGGCAAGGGGCACTATTATTTTAGAATCGTTGTCCCACCCCAGCCTTGTTTTTACTGTCACGGGTATGTTCACAGCCTTTACCACTTGTCTGGTAATATCGAGCATCAACTCGGGTGTGCGCAACATGCCCGAGCCCGCACCCTTGCCAGCCACTTTCTTCACGGGGCATCCAAAGTTGATGTCGATGATAGCAGGGTTTGCCTCTTCGCATATCTTTGCAGCCTCTACCATTGCATCGGGATCGCGCCCATATATCTGAATGGTTACGGGGCGTTCAGCATCAGAAATGGTGAGTTTTTGGTGAGTCTGTTTCACATTGCGTATGAGCGCATCGCTCGATATAAACTCGGTGTAAACCATGTCGGCACCAAAGCTTTTGCACAGCAATCTGAAAGATATATCGGTTACATCTTCCATAGGAGCCAAAAACACAGGATATTTGGGAAAGGTGATATTGCCTATTTTCATTCTTTTTTGTTCTAACTTTTCTTGCAAAGACTACAATAGCGTGTTTACCTGTTGCTGACCGACGGTGTCGGGTTGGTTGGCAATCATTCGCGTTACTTGTTGCATGCTGTCGAGCTGCACCAACATATCATTGCGTATTACCATAAAACTATCTCGCAACTCAGGTTTTACCGGATAAGAAGGCGGAGCCTCCATGGTGAGAGGATTGATGGGTTGGTTGTTTTTGTGCACCCTATAATCGAGGTGTGGTCCGGTGGCAAGCCCTGTAGCCCCTACATAACCAATTATTTGACCCTGTCTTACAGAGGTTCCCTTTTGTATCCCTTTTGCATAACCGTTGAGGTGCATGTAGGTGGTGGTGTAAACCGAGTTGTGTTTGATTTTCAAATAATTGCCGCCACCGTTTCTCTGATACGCTTTTGCCACAACTACCCCATCTCCTACCGATTTCACTGGAGTGCCCGTTGGCGCAGCATAATCTACACCGTGGTGGGCTCTGTATCTTTTCAACACAGGGTGGTAGCGAGAGTTGGAAAACTTGGAGCTAATCCGAAAAAAATCGAGCGGAGCTTTCAAAAATTGCTTTCGCAAGCTATTGCCCTCTTCATCAAAGTATTCTCTTATAGAGTCTTGTTTAAAAGGCACTGCCACATACTGCCTATCGTGATGGATAAATTGCGCACCTTCTATAGATGCTATTTCTAAAAAAGTTGTATCGTCAATCCACGCTTCATCATACATCAAGCGGAATGAATCTCCCTCCTTTATTCCAAAAAAATCGACCTGCCAGGCATACAAGTCCGACAACTTGAGCGCCAACATGGGCGATGCCCCCGATTCTATAATGGCATTCCATAGCGAAGAGGTAATGGAGCCTTCTGCATACTTGCGCTTTAGGGTTATGGGCTTGGTGGATTGGTGCACCTTCAAGCTATCGGAGCATAAATCTACCACCACATAGTCGGCTTTCGATTTCTCGAACACTAGGTACTGTATAGAAGAAGTAGAGTCTGGTGTGGTAATGGCGGCATAGGCATTGCCAATCTGTAGTTTTGAGGGAGGATAGAGCGGCGAGATGGTTTCGGTAATCTCTTCGGCATCGGTGCCCGAGAGCCCGATGGATGTCAAAATAGACGACAAACAATCGCCCTTTTCTATCGTGTATTGGTTCAAATCTAGCGAGTCTATACATATACCGTAGGCAAACAACTGATTTTGCTGCTCTTCTATATTATTGCTGGTAGCTCCTTTATCTTGTTTGGGTGTGCACGAAAAGGCTGCAACCACCACAAAGAGGCATGCAAGGCGTTTGATTATTTTGTTTCGTGTATTCATAACTCAAAGATAGCTTTTTGATTGTTCAGACCAAAAAAATTAAATCATAAACTTTGATGCAGAAGTTCTCCTATCACTTTGTGGCAGTACTAGAGCGATGAGATGTATAATATATTTTAAAATGTAAAATGCGCTCACTCGCTCACTCTCACACATTCACACACCTTCACTGGGACTATTTGCGCATAGCTTTTTTTTGAAATTGTTATTAACCACTGAAAATGAATAGATTATATTAAAAACACACCTCCCTTTATACTTAATGATATATATAATGTTAAATTGATAGCCAAACTGATTGTGTTTAATGATTTGTTTTACTATATTTGTTACACCTTATCATCTAGAAAAAACAATATGAGATATATATTCAAAATACTATTATTAGTTGCTGCATCAGTGCTATTGATGGGTTGTATGTCCACCATAAAAATTGCTTCGGTTGTTGAAAAAAATCGAGAGGGCGATTTCTTGTTGAAATGGGAGGTTAGCCCAGATGTGGAAGGTAAGATAGATATATATTCGGCAATGAGCGACACATCCATCAGAGACTTCTCGCCAGTGAAAACAAAATTGGTGGAAGACCAATTTACCTTGCTCAACCCTTCAGGGTCGGGCTTGCGCGAGTTTTTTATACTCAGAACTAGCGGTGTAACCTCGGGGATAGTTTCCAATAGGGTCATCGATATGGACAATATCTTAAATTTTAGAGACTTAGGTGGCTATTCTACCACAGAAGACAGACAACTCAAATGGGGCTATATATATAGATCGGGGCATTTGAGCAATGCTAACCTCTTTGACCAAGACAAATTAAAGCGACTGGGCATAAAGACAATCATAGATTTCAGATCGGAAGAAGATAGAAAAGCGCATCCCTACTTTGTGAATGCCACTAAGATAAATATCCCCATCGAATCGGGCGATTTTATCAACACCAAAGACAAACTGATAAAGGAAAACTTCACCCGAAGCCAGACCATCCGTTATATGCAACAAATGTATAAGGATATTTTTGAAAAAAATGCCCGTCAATATGCCGATATGTTTGATGTGTTTTTAGACAAAAACAACTATCCTATACTTTTATCCTCTCACTTGGGCAAAGATAGAGCAGGTGTTGCTGCAGCACTATTGTTATATGCCTTGGGTGTGCCCGAGTATATTATCGAGGAAGATTATTTGGCTTCCAACAAATATATCGACCCAACCAAAACCATCACTTTCACCGAACCCATACCCGAATCATTGCAAGAAGCCATGACAGCACTCTTCTCTGCCAATAGTGCCTATCTAAATTTTGCACTCGATTATATCAAAGAAACCTACGGTTCGGTCGATAATTATCTCGAAAAAGAGGTGCGTGTGTCGAAAGGCAAATTAATAATATTGAGAAAAATAATGCTTTACAACCCTTAAAAGATTGTATTACAATATTTATGCTTACCTTTGTCGCCGATTTTATTTGAAACGATTTAATTTTCTTTCCTATTTTTTCAATTCAGGTTATCAATTTTAAAAATCGTTTTCAAGAAAATCGTTTCCTATTTTGGTGTTCGTGTTTTTCTCTCATATTTTTTATAATGTCGTAAGTTGTGGGGGTAAGGAGGAGAATGTTGACTGCCATCACACATTATATATTATAAAAAAATGAAAACATTCGATCAACTTGGTCTTGCTTCAGAAATTGTTGAAGCTATACAAGAATTGGGGTTCGACCAACCCATGCCAGTACAAGAAGAAGTAATTCCTTTACTATTGGCTCAAACGCGCGATATCATCGCACTAGCACAAACCGGTACTGGTAAAACAGCTGCATTTGGTTTGCCCATTATCCAGAAAATAGATGTAACCCAAAAAGCACCACAAACTCTTATTTTGTGTCCTACGCGCGAATTGTGTCTTCAGATTTCTGCCGATCTCATCGATTACTCTAAATATGTTGACGGTATAAAAATTTTGCCCGTCTATGGAGGATCTAGTATCGATAGCCAAATACGCACGCTAAAGCGAGGTGTGCATGTGATTGTGGCTACTCCGGGTAGGCTGATAGACTTATTGAACAGAAAAGTGATGTCTTTGGATTTGGTACACACCGTGGTGCTGGATGAGGCAGACGAAATGCTCAACATGGGATTTACAGAAAGCATCGACGATATCCTGTCGCGTGTGCCCGAGGGGCGTAGCATGTTGCTCTTTTCGGCTACTATGCCCAAAGAGATTGCTAGAATCACCAAAAAGTACATGGAAAAGCCAATAGAAATTGTGATTGGCAGAAAAAACGAAGGAGCACTCAACGTAAAGCACGTTTACTACATGGTAGCGGCGCGCGATAAATACCTTGCTCTAAAACGAGTGGCTGATTACTATCCCAATATCTACGCCATATTGTTTTGTCGCACAAGGCGCGAAACGCAAGAAATTGCCGATAAACTAATTCAAGATGGCTACGATGCCGACTCGCTACACGGAGAGCTCTCGCAAAGCCAGCGCGATATGGTGATGGGCAAGTTTAGAAACAAAAACCTGCAATTTCTAGTAGCTACTGATGTTGCAGCTAGAGGATTGGACATTGACGACATAACGCATGTGATAAACTACGGCTTGCCCGACGATGTAGAAAGCTACACCCACAGAAGTGGAAGAACGGGTAGGGTGGGCAAAAACGGTACATCTATCTCTATCATCCACCTGAAAGAGCAAGGAAAGATTGCTCAATTTGAGAGAGCTATCAACAAAAAGTTTGAAAAACGCACGCTCCCCTCTGGAGACGTTATTTGCGAGAAGCAGCTTTTCAACTTTGTGGATAAAATCGAAAAAGTGAAAGTGAACGATGAAGAGATCAATCACCTGTTGCCCTCTGTATTCAGAAAGCTAGAATGGTTGGAAAAAGAAGATATCATCAAGCGCATTGTCTCGTTAGAGTTCAACAACCTGCTTGAGTATTACAACGCTGCCGAAGAAATTGTAGAACCTACCCAAAGCTCGTCTAGGAAAGGGAGAGACGACAGAAAGTCGTTTGACAAGGGCGATAGAAGTGCAGGACCACGACAAGCCGAAAAAGGATACACCCGTATCTTTATCAATATAGGCAAGATGGATGGCGCAAACCCCGCCAACTTGATGGGATTTATCAACGACCATGTCACCGAAAAGGTGCGTATTGGTAGAATAGACTTACTCAAAAACTTCTCGTTTTTTGAAGTCCCCGAGGGGGTTGCACCAAAAGTGGTGCAGACATTCAAGGGGTTGTTTATTGAAGACAGAAAACTGGTAGTTGAAGTAGCGCAAGATTCACCCAATAGGGCTAGTTCGGGTAGAAACAACTTCGATAAGAAAAGAAGACGCCCAAAGGGGAGACGTTACTAATACGAAGTGGCGTCGCAAATGGGAGGTATTAGATAAATAAAATAGCAAGGCTGGTGGGGAACTGGGCTTGCTTTTTTTT
>CAZUHZ010000120.1:0-6742 GCA_964620895.1 uncultured Dysgonomonadaceae bacterium
GACTTGTTTACCAAATTGTTTGTAGAGCACGAAACTTTTACTGTTTAGAGCTTAAAGGAGTTATACCTCTTCCCTTTTTTGACATTAGAAAGCAAAATCCTACACGTACAAAATCAATAAAAGTTTTATTTTGCGAAATCCTACACGTACAAAACCGTAAAAAGTTTTATTTCACGAGATTGTACTAGTACAAAAGCCCAAAAAGTTTTATTTCATGGTTTCGTACCAATACAAAAGCTCAAAAAGTTTTATTTTGCAGTTTTGTACTGATACAAAAGCTCAAAAAGTTTTATTTCGTGGTTTTGTACTACTACAAAAGTGCAAAAAGTTTTATTTTAAGGTTTTGTACTACTACAAAAGAGTGATAAAAAGCAGAAGCCGTTTTTTGTGCAGGGTGGTAGCACGATTCTGTTTTGACTTATTTGCCTGGACGCCAACGTCTCAGCAAGTTTTGCGATTTCGGGAATACCCCTCTCGATCGGGTGCGTATATCTTCTATTACATAGAAGGCATCTTTGTCGAACGCTAAAACAATATTTGATACCTTTTTAAGATGCTTTCTCTCTAATATTGTTTCAACAATATCCACTTCATTTACCGAGCCGGTGCCATGAGTCATTGTTGCACCAAATCCGTTGAGGGTGAATAGTTTTAGCAGTTTGTTGCCAGATTTATTGGTATAAACCCTGCAAAGGATAACACCAAAAGCAATCCTTTTTTCGATGAGTATGCCCACATAGTTGCCTGCTGCATAGCCTGCTGCGTAAGAGAGGTAGGTTATCATACTGTCGGAACGTGAAAAAACTTGAGAGATGATGACTACCCAGATTAGAATTTCAAAAAAACCTATTATGGGAGCTTTCAGTCTTTCTCCTTTCGACACAAAAATAATTCGCAGAGTTCCTAGCGAAACATCAACAATTCGTCCAAAGAATATGATAAAAGGAAGAAGGTAGGGATAAACGTCTAAAAAGTCGAACATTGTTTTTATAATTATTAAGTTGTTAATTCTTTAAGGTAACTGATGAATTCTGAGATATCTTCTTGAGTAGTATCCCACGAGCAAACCAGTCTCATTTCGTTGCGTGTAGTGTCCCAATCGTAAAAGAAGTAGCGTTCTCGTAGTTTGTTGGATATATCTTTGGGCATGATAAAAAAGATGGAGTTAGACTCTACCTTTTGGGTGATCTCTATGCAATCAATTTTATTCATCGCGCTAGCCAATAGTTTTGCTGCAGCGTTTGATTTATGTGCATTGTCCAGCCATAAGTTTTCGCTTAAATAGGGGATGAATTGTGCCGTAAGATAACGCATTTTTGAATAGAGTTGGCAGGTTTGTTTGCGGTAATATTTTAAATTCTTTTCAAGTTCGGGTCGCAGCGCTACTAATACTTCCCCCATCATCAATCCGTTTTTTGTTCCACCCAATGTAAATATATCTACACCACAGTCTGTTGTCATCTCTTTCAAGGTGCAGTTGGTTATAGCACAAGCATTTGACAAGCGAGTGCCATCCATAAAGAGGTACATCTGGTGTTGATGTGCCAAATCTGCCAATGCTTTTATCTCCTCGGGTGTGTAGAGAGTGCCCAATTCTGTGGTTTGCGATATGGCTATTACTTTGGGTTGTGATGCGTGTTCAAAGCCAAAGCCATGTAGTTGAGTAGCCACCAATTGTGGTGTGAGCTTACCATCGGGTGTGGAAATCTCTTTTAGCACACATCCTGTTAGTTTTGAAGGAGCTCCACACTCATCCACTGCTATGTGGGCAGTAGTGGCACAGATGATGCTGTGAAAAGAAGATACACAAGCTTGCAATGCTATCACATTTGCCCCAGTACCGTTGAATACAAAGTAGGGGGTTATTGAATCGTTATCGAGCAATGTCTGCATTGCTTGTTCGGCTTTGCGTGTCCAGTTGTCGTCGCCATATCCAATGGCATGGTTGGTGTTGCTCTTTACAATTGCATCCATAATGCGGGGATGCACGCCCGAGTTGTTGTCACTTCCAAAACTTCTCATATCAATAGCTGTTTGGTTGAATTGTTAAATATTATTCGCTAAAAACTTTTTTGACAATTGCTCTTCCATCTCTCTTCGTTGCATGTATTCTTTTGCTTGCTCATCAGATATTTTTCCTACTGTAAAGTATTTAGCATCGGGATGCGCAAAGAAAAATCCTGATACCGAAGCAGTTGGGCTCATCAATCCGTTTTCGGTGAGCGATATGCTTATCTCGTCAGATTGTAGGAGCTTGTTGTGCAAATCAAAGTTGATTGATTGGTCGGGTATTGACGGATAGCCTACTGCGGGTCTAATTCCTGAATACTTAACTGCAAACATTGCTGGAATGGTTAGCTCTTCATCGGTGGCATAACCCCAGTACTCTTTTCTAACCTTTTGGTGCAACCACTCTGTAGCAGCTTCAGCCAGTCTGTCGAATAGCGATTGAAGTAGCAAGACGCTGTATTCGTCGCCCGCGTTTCTGTATTTATTCAATAAGTATTCAGTTCCAGCTCCTGCTGTAACTGCAAATGCTCCTAAATAATCCTTTTTGTTGGCTGATTTTGGTGCTACAAAGTCGCTTAAGCTTAGGTATTCGTCTTTGTCGTTTTTCTCTTGCTGTCGAAGCATCGGAAAGGGGATGTTGTTGATATAAACAATATCGTTCTCGCTATATGCTTCACCAAGCACGAATACTGCTTTTATATATTCCGCTTCAATCTCTATTATCCTTTGTAGCAAAGCATGTGCATCGTCGTAAAGCTTGGATGCTTCTATTGCTTTCTCTCTGTCTTGCTCGTTAAAAGCTGCAAACCATTGTGCTTTGCAATGTCCACACATACTGATGTTTTTTACTGAAGCAAATTTGGCAGATAGATTCCAAGCTGGGAAAAAGAACTTCCAATTGATGTAGGGTACAATATCATCTATTTTGATTGGGTCTAAAACTTTTCTGCCAATAAAGTTTGGTGTGAAAGCTTCAAAATTGTTCCAATCAATTTTAAAAGGGTTGTTGCGAGCTGTTGCTAGTGGAGTTAGCTCTATTTTTTTATTCATAATTGTATTGCGTAAAATCTTATATTCTTCTTTTGTTTTTCTGATATATTCTGTGTTTGTTTTATTGTTTATCAGATGAGCCATAGTATTGGGGCTTTGCGATGCATCTTTGACATACACAACAACACCCCCAGGATAGTTAGGTTCAATTTTTATTGCTGTGTGCAGTTTTGATGTGGTGGCTCCGCCAATCATAAGAGGTATCTTGAAGCCTGCTTTTTGCATTTCGGTTGCCACAATGCTCATCTCATCAAGCGATGGGGTGATAAGTCCACTCAACCCCACAACATCGGGTTGGTTCTCATGAATGGCAGCTACAATTGCTTCGGCAGATACCATCACGCCAAGGTCTATTATGTCGTAATTGTTGCATTGCAGAATGATTGATAGAATATTTTTACCAATGTCGTGTACATCTCCTTTTACAGTGGCTAAAAGTACTTTGCCAACTTTCTGACTCTCACCTGATATTGCTTTTTCTTCTTCAATAATTGGTTGCAATATAGCAACTGCTTTTTTCATTGTGCGAGCAGCTTTCACCACTTGAGGGAGGAACATTTTGCCCGAACCAAATAGCTCGCCCACTTTGTTCATCCCGTTCATCAGCGGTTTGTCTATTATGTCAACAGCTTGTGGGTATTGCTTTAGAGCTTCTGCTATATCCTCTTCCAAGTAATCGCTTGTCCCTTTCACCAAAGCGTAGTTTAATCGCTCTTCGAGAGAGGCGTTGCGCCACTCTGCTAGTTTCGATTGTTGGGTGGTGGCTACAGAGTTGTTAGAGTTTTGGGCAAACTCCATCAATTGTTCGGTAGCATCATCGTGTCTGTTGAAAATAACATCTTCAACCAATGTTTTCACATTATCTGGAATCTCTTCAAAAACAATAGATTGGGATGGATTGACTATAGCCATATCCAATCCAGCCTTAATGGCATGATAGAGAAACACGGAGTGCATTACCTCGCGAATATAGTTGTTGCCTCTAAATGAGAACGATAAGTTGCTAACTCCTCCACTTACTTTAGCACCAGGGCAGTTTTCTTTTATCCACTCAATGCTTTTTATAAAATCTATTGCATAGTTTTTGTGTTCATCTATGCCAGTGGCAATTGCCAATACATTGGGGTCGAATATGATATTGCGATTGTCAAAGCCTGATTGAATGAGTAGATTGTAGGCTCTGCCACATATCTCAATGCGTCTTTCGTAATTGTCGGCTTGTCCTTTTTCGTCGAAAGCCATAACAATGACTGCTGCACCGTAGTTTTTAATCAGTTGGGCTTGTTGTAAAAACTCTTCCTCTCCATTTTTAAGCGAAATTGAGTTGACAATCGATTTTCCTTGCACACATTTGAGTCCTGCCTCTATTGTTTCCCATTTCGATGAGTCTATCATTAGAGGAACGCGCGACACGTCGGGGTCGGAGGCTAAGAAGTTGAGAAAGTTGGTCATCTCTTTTGCACCGTCGAGCAAACCATCGTCCATGTTTATATCCAATATCTGTGCGCCATCTTCCACTTGCTGTTGAGCAATAGAGAGTGCCTCTTCGTAACTTCCCTCATTAATTAATCGCAAAAACCTGCGAGAGCCTGCCACATTGCATCGTTCTCCCACATTTACAAAGTTTTTTTCGGGTGAAAAAACAAAATTCTCCAAACCGGATAAATGCATATAAGGACTTGCTTGTGATGGAGTAGGGGGTGTTATCCCTTCCACCAATTCTACAAACTTTGCAATATGAGCTGGTGTTGTGCCACAGCATCCACCAACTATATTTACCAATCCTTCGTCGATAAACTCTTTGATTTGGCTTGCCATCTTTTCGGGAGTTTCGTCATACTCTCCCAATTGATTGGGGAGTCCAGCGTTTGGGTAAGCACTTACAAACAGCGGTGCTGCTCTTTTCAACTGTTTTAGATGAGGTTTCATCTCCGATGCCCCAAAAGAGCAGTTGAGTCCTACCGATAAAAGGTTGATGTGACTGATAGAGGTGAGAAATCCTTCAATTGTTTGCCCCGACAATGTGCGACCTGCCTTGTCTGAAAGTGTTACAGAAAGCATTATCGGAATTTCTCTTCCCTTTTTCCAAAATACATTTTGCGCAGCAAATAGTCCTGCTTTTGCATTGAGGGTGTCAAAAACAGTTTCAAACAGCAGAGTATCGACACCTCCATCCATGAGGGCTTCAATTTGCTCTTCGTAGCTTTTGCGAAGGTCATCGAAAGTTACATTGCGATACATGGGCTCCTCAACCCTTGGACTCATGGAGGTGGTTTTGCCAGTAGGTCCTATTGAGCCTGCCACAAAGCGAGGTTTGTTTGGGGTTTTATTGGTGAATTCATCGGCTACTTTGCGTGCAATTTGTGCTGCTTCAATGTTCATGTCGCGCACATAATTTTGCATGTCATAGTCGTCCATCGATATCGTAGTGGCGTTGAAAGTGTTTGTTTCAATGATATCTGCACCAGCTTCAAGATACTCTCGGTGTATTTGCTCTATTATCTCTGGTTGACTAAGTGTCAATAAATCGTTGTTGCCTTTTTGCAACTTCTTTGCACTTTCGAATCTTTCGCCTCTGTAATGTTCTTCTGTCAAGTTGTAGCGTTGTATCATAGTACCCATTGCTCCATCCAGCACCAATATGCGAGATTTTAGAATGTCATGAATTTGCGATGCCATAATTGTAATGTTTTAGAGGTTGCTTGCAACAAACTGTGTGGAAAATCGTTCTTTTATGTTTAAGAATGCTCTTCTTAGCCATACAACAATCCATGCTGCTATTAGTCTTGTGATGAGAATCCACCAAATGGATACGCCCAGCGCAACAAAAAGCAAGTTGTCTTCAATCACCGAGTGAGATAATGCCAAATGATAGTTCAACAAACTACCTTCGGCTTTGGTAACCTTTCCTTCGTTCATTTGGTCAATCATAAGAGCACCACCATAAGCTAAACCCACAATATAACCAATGAGCCACAAAAAAGCTGTGCTTTTTGGAAGTCCAAAGAATTTCAGAACGGGTTCAATCGATTTTGAAATGCGGTTGATAAGGTTGTACTCTTCGAGCAATCTGTAGGTAATCATCAACAGAGATATGATAATAAATATCATGATTATTAATCGAATAGATGTTACTCCCCAAGCCAAAAAAACATCCGATAGCGAATTCATGTTTTCTACAGATGATTGCAAAAAACTTGGCATCCCCATCTCTAGTGGAAGTATTAAGTTGAGAATAAATCCTGTGAGGATACTCATAAAGATGCGCACACTAAACATTGCCCAAAAAGATGTACCTGTTTTTGCTTGAATGGCACTTTCAACTGGCAGATTGTGTGCTATTTGGCACATAAGTGCTAAAATAGTGAGCTCTCGCAAGGTGAGTGCCATAGAAGTGATGATGGCTAATGGAGCATAGAGAGGCAAAAACACACTTGTTATGAATATAACTGCGGTGCTTCCTGGTAGTCCTAAATGTATGAATGCAGGATTGAGAAAGTCAGCCACATACACCAGAAGTCCGCTATAATCTAACAGCCTAAAGGCAAGAGATATGGGCAATATAAGTTTGAGAAGCCATATCGATGTTTGCGTAGATTTTTTGAGCGAGGGAGCTATTATCTTTTTGAAGTAATTCATCAATAATAGCTGTTTACATTTTAAACATTCTGTCCATATCGCG
>CAZUHZ010000121.1:0-6741 GCA_964620895.1 uncultured Dysgonomonadaceae bacterium
TTGGACGATTTGACCAAGTTTGTAAAACGTCCACAAGTTGGAGCAAAAGGATTGATATACCTTCGTTACAACGAAGATGGGACACTCAAATCATCTGTTGACAAATTCTATTCTGAAGAAGATTTAAAACTATGGGCAGAAAGGTGCAATGCTAAGCCGGGCGATTTAGTTTTAGTAATGGCTGGAGAAACAGACAAAACACGCAAACAGCTATCAGACCTTCGTTTAGAAATGGCATCTCAGCTAAATCTGAAAGATAAAAATGATTTTAAATGCTTGTGGGTTGTGGATTTCCCATTGTTAGAAAAAGACGAAGAGTTGGGCAGATATTTTGCAATGCACCATCCATTTACTTCACCCAAACCCGAAGACATGCATCTATTAGACACCGACCCCGGAGCAGTGCGCGCCAATGCATACGACATGGTTATTAATGGTGTAGAAGTTGGTGGAGGCTCTATCCGTATTCACGATAGTGAACTACAAAACAAAGTGTTGTCTGTATTAGGATTTACACCAGAACGAGCCCAAGAGCAGTTTGGTTTCTTAATGGATGCCTTCACATTTGGTGCACCTCCTCATGGTGGAGTAGCATTTGGGTTAGACAGGTTGGTGTCGCTTTTTGCAGGACTAGATAGCATACGAGATTGTATTGCATTCCCAAAAAACACTTCAGGGCGCGATGTGATGATAGATGCACCCTCCAGTATTGAGCAAGAACAACTGGATGAATTGGGGTTGATATTGAAAAAAACAGAAGAGTAAACCACTAGAGAGCGAAAATAGAAAAGGATGGAGTGACAGTAATGTTTATTACATCCTTTTTTTTGTGCTTGCACATTTCCTCGTAGAAATAGCATCCATCTCCTTCTTTTCATTTCGTTCGTCGTAGATTCTGTTTTTATTTCCCTATTTTCATTTCCACGACGGTCGATTTGAGTTGTAGGTCATTATCTTCATTTCCACGGCAATGAATTCGAGTTTCATCTCATTTCCTAATTTCCACAGTGGTCGATTTGAGTTTTATGCCATGGTTGTCAAATTCTATACAGAGGATTTGAAATTTATTGCATGAATGCGAAATCTTACACGGTAGATTTGAAATTCATGACATGATTGCCGTTTTGTACGTGTTGGATTTAACTTTCAACTCATAAAGCGCATTTTTGTTTAATAAGCGTAACCGGATTTGCTGTAAATGTTTCGATTTGCAAGTTGGTCGTGTAGAGACATTGTTTTGCTACTGATTCTTAAAAAAAGCGGAGTTGATTTCACTGAACATCTTTAAAATAAAAAAAGAGAGTCAAGCTAATGCTTAACTCTCTTAGTTAGTGTCTGCAAGAAAACCCCTTGTTTTAAGTCTTTGATAAGAAAACGGCAAAGACAAGGCTTTCGAAGTTTTTGAAATTAAGGAGTTTACATAAGTAAATGACTGTTTCAAAAACGAGAGTAACGCAGTATTTGTCGTTTTCTTGCAAAGACTAGTTATAATAGTCGGGATGAGAAGATTCGAACTTCCGACCCCTCGCCCCCCAGACGAGTACTCTAAACCGGACTGAGCTACATCCCGAAAATCAGATTGCAAAAATAGCCTATTATTTTTATTATCCCAAATATAAAATCGATATATCATTGTTTAAAGTTTATTTAAGAATTTGCGCACTGTCTAACTAAGAATTTATGCCGTTATTTGTAACACAATACAACAAAAATATAGATATGGAGTTTACTGCAAAACAAATAGCAGCTTTCTTGCAAGGAGAAGTAGAAGGTAATCCTGATGTGAAAGTTAACAACTTTGCCAAAATTGAAGAAGGGAAGCCCAAAACTCTCACATTCCTGTCAAATCCAAAATACACCCACTATATATACGAAACTCAGGCTGACATTGTTTTGGTAAATGCCGATTTCAAACCTGATAAAGGGGTTAAAGCTACGCTTATACGTGTTGCCGATGCTTATGAAGCACTAGCTAAGCTGCTCGAATTGGTTGAGAAATCTAAACCATCCAAAACAGGTGTAGAGCCCATGAGTTATATAGCTCAGAGTGCCAAGATTGGTGATAATGTGTATGTAGCAGGATTTGCCTATGTAAGTGATAACGCTGTTGTGGGCGACAACAGTAAAGTCTATCCCCATGTATTTATTGGTGATAATGTTACAATTGGCAACAATGTTATCCTCCATTCGGGTGCTAAGATTTATGCCGATTGCAAAATAGGAGATAATTCAATAATTCATTCAGGTGCAGTCATTGGCTCCGATGGTTTTGGTTTTGCTCCACAAGCCGATGGGTCTTACCACAAGATACCTCAGATGGGAAATGTGGTGATAGAGAGCAACGTAGAGGTAGGAGCCAATACAGTTATTGACCGTGCTGTAATGGACTCAACTATTATTCACGAAGGGGTGAAACTTGATAATTTAATACAGATAGCACACAATGTAGAGATAGGTAAAAATACTGTTATGGCTTCACAATCAGGGGTGTCTGGATCGACAAAGATTGGCGAGAAGTGTGTTTTTGGTGGACAAGTAGGATTGGCTGGTCATCTTAAAATAGGTGATAATGTTAAGTTGGGCGCACAATCGGGTATTATGAAGAATCTTAAAGAGGGTTCTGAGTTGATTGGATCCCCGGCTATACCTATTAGAGATTGGTACAAATCGAGTGTAATCTTTTCAAAACTTCCAGATATGTATCGTGAGCTTGGACAATTAAAAAAAGAGATGAGCGAACTTAAGGAAGAAAAAAGTAAGTAGTTGATTCTTTTTTTGACTATATTTATATAATCATTCAAGGACCAACATTCAATTAGCAACGAAGATATGAGCCAAATAAAGCAAAGAACATTAAAAGCAAATTTCATTTTAAATGGAATAGGACTTCATACGGGTAAAGATATCCACGTAAACTTTCTTCCAGCTCCCGATAATCACGGCATCAAAATAAAAAGAGTTGACTTAGAAGAAGAAACCATTATACCTGCATTAGCAGAATATGTGACTGGCACGCAGCGTGGAACAGTTGTGTCAAAAGGTAGTGTTCAAGTAAGCACCATCGAGCATGCTGTAGCTGCACTCTATGCCATGGGTATAGACAACTGTCTGATTGAAGTAAATGCTCCTGAATTTCCTATTTTAGATGGCAGTGCACGTCATTATGTTGATGCAATAAATAGGGTTGGTACTGAAGAACAAGACTCATACAAAGACTTCTATATTGTTCGTCGAAAAATGGAGGTTTGTGATCCCGAAACAGGTGCAAAACTCACGCTTCTGCCTGACGACTCTTTTAGTATAAATTCATTTATAGAATTCGAATCTCAACTTATACACAACCAATCTGCTAGTATTGAAAACATGAACGAGTTTGCAAAAGAAATTGCACCCGCTCGAACATTTGTTTTCGTTCGTGATATAGAGCAACTACTTAAAGCAGGTTTAATTCAGGGTGGCAATCTCGAAAATGCTGTTGTGATATACGAAACAGAGATGCCTCAACAATCTTTAGACGAATTGGCTGACCTGCTTGGAGTACCTCGTCAGGATGCCAAAGAACTTGGTTACCTCAACAAAAAAGCCATACTTTTTCAAAATGAACCAGCGCGACACAAGGTGTTGGATATAATTGGCGACATGGCGCTGGTAGGCAAGCCTATAAAAGGGCGTATAATAGCAACTCGGCCGGGTCATAAAATCAATAACCTATTGGCACGTAAATTGAGAAAAGATATTAGGTTAAACGAGGTTCAGCCTCCAATTTACGATGTTAGAAAAGTGCCTTTAATGGACATCAACGAAATAAGGTCTCTTATACCACATCGATACCCTTTTTTGTTAGTAGATAAAATTATTGAAAAAACTGACAAATATATAGTTGGTATTAAAAATATCACCGTTAACGAACCTTTTTTTGTAGGTCATTTCCCCGATGAGCCAATAATGCCAGGAGTATTACAAGTAGAAGCCATGGCTCAAGTGGGAGGTATATTTGTCCTTTCCGGATTGAGTAATCCTGAAAGTTATTCCACCTATTTCTTGAGAATAGATAGCGTAAAATTCAGACAAAAAGTTGTTCCTGGCGATACTTTAATTTTAAGAGTAGAACTAACAAGCGAAATAAGACGAGGCATTGCTACAATGAGAGGCCTTGCGTTTATAGGAGAAAAAGTAGTGTCAGAAGCTGAATTCACAGCACTAGTAGAAAAAACTAAATAACATTTAATATACTGTCATGAGTAATATTTCATCATTAGCTTACGTACATCCCAACGTTGAAATAAAAGAAGATGTAATTGTAGAGCCTTTCGCATATATTGAAGATAATGTGGTAATTGGTGCTGGCACTCGTGTTATGGCACATGCTTGCATAATGTCTGGTGCTAGAATTGGAGAAAAATGTACTATCTTTCCAAATGCTGTAATATCAGGTATTCCACAAGATTTAAAATTCGACAATGAAGAGAGTTTAGCAGTTATTGGTGATAACACAACTATACGGGAGTGTGTTACAGTAAATAGAGGTACAAAATCACGTGGACAAACTGTTGTAGGAAGCAACTGTTTACTCATGGCTTATTGTCATGTTGCACACGACTGCGTGTTGAAAGATTATGTGATAATTGGAAACTCTGTGCAAATAGCTGGAGAGGTAGAAATCGACGACTACGCAATAATTAGTGGCGGAACGCTGATTCACCAATTTACAAGAATTGGCAAACACACCATGATTCAAGGTGGCACAAAACTAGGAAAAGATATCCCTCCATATACTTTAGCTGGTAGAGAACCCGTTAGCTATGTTGGTCTAAACATAGTAGGCCTTCGCAGAAGAGGCTTTTCAAGAGAGCAGATAAATAGCATACAAGAAATTTATCGCTATCTCTATTTGTCAGGATACAACATTACACAAGCTTTAGAAAAGATTGAAAGCGAACTAGCAGAAACTGAAGAGCGTGCAGATATTATCAACTTTGTTCGTGCATCTTCGCGGGGTGTTGTCAGAGGAAACATGGATTAACAAGCACTCTTAAACACACTTATGACATCAATTCACTTTCCCGCAGAATGGCATCCTCAAAGTGCTATTCAAATTACTTGGCCTCATAACGATACCGATTGGGTGGAAATTATAGACGAGGTAACGGACTTTTATGTAAAGCTATCAAAGGAAATACTGAAGCATACACAGCTTTTAATTGTATGCAATGAAGTTGCAGAAGTAAAAAAGTATTTCACCCCACCTGAGCAGACAAGCCTCATATTTGCCGAAGTTAAAAGCAATGACACATGGGCTCGTGATCATGGTGCAATTTCTGTCTTCATCAACAATCAACCTGTCATCTACGACTTCGGATTTAATGCTTGGGGCTTAAAGTTTCCAGCCAATCACGATAATCAAATTACACAAAAGCTATTTGTAAAAAGCATTTTTGCAAATAAAGTAAAGTACCACAATCACTTAGATTTTATTTTAGAGGGTGGAGCAATTGAATCAGATGGCGAAGGAACTTTACTTACTACATCGAAATGCTTATTAGCACCCAATAGAAACCAACCACTAACCAAAGATGAAATTGAGGAGTTTCTAAAAAATGCTTTAGGGCTCGAGCAGATATTATGGTTAAACCATGGATATCTTTCGGGAGACGATACAGATAATCATATTGATACACTTGCAAGGTTTTGCAACACCACCACCATTGCTTATGTGCAATGTACTGACGAAAATGATGAGCACTACCAAGAGTTGAAAAAGATGGAGGAGGAGCTCGCCACCTTCAACACCCTCACTGGTAAACCCTACAATCTGATTCCCCTACCAATGGCTGATGCAGTATATGAAGATAATTACAGGCTGCCCGCCACTTATGCCAACTTTCTTATAATGGATACAGTGGTACTAATGCCAACATATTGCTCCAATAAAGATGTCATTGCCAAAAAACAACTCCAAAAAGCATTTCCCAACAAAGAGATAATAGGTATCGATTGTAGAACTCTTATCAAACAACATGGTTCGCTGCATTGCATTACAATGCAATATCCAGAGGGGTTTATTTATTTTTAATGGTGTCACCATGTATTTTATCATCCAGCTTTCGCAATTAAAAACAACTTGAACACTTCGTTTGTTATCTTATAGTGTTTCTTTTTTTCTGTGAAATTCACTTAGGTATATCAAGGAAGACTTGATTGCAGAAAAAAATGTAAATCGTAATAAGTTCATATGGAGGGATGAGTTTTTTGCTATATTGCACTTTGTTTGCAATGTGACAATATGCTATTCGCAGCTTAAAACAAAATAACAATACTCTTAGATTTTATCTAACAAAAAATCAGCAGTTTATAACAGGCTTCTCAAAGCTTAAAATTTAAATTATGAAAAAAAAGTGGTTCTTAAATTTATCTCTTTTTGCAATACTTACCACGTTTCTTGCATTTGCTTCGTGTAAAGACTATGATGATGATATAAAAAAAATAGAAACTGGTCTTTCTAGTTTGATGTCAACTGTCGATGAATTGCAACAGAAAATTGAAAGTGGATTTGCTATAATTGATGTTGAAACAACTGACAATGGAGTAACAATCAAGTTGTCAGATAACAAAACATATACTTTGACTAACGGAACAAGTGGAAAAGAAGGTTCTGTGATTACTATTGGCGAAAATGGAAATTGGTTTATCGATGATATTGACACTAAAAAAACATCTAAAAGCACAGATGGTGTATATTAT
>CAZUHZ010000122.1:0-6705 GCA_964620895.1 uncultured Dysgonomonadaceae bacterium
GACTAGTCAACAAATCCTCTGTTCTTGAGTAAATAAACAGGATTTGGTTCTGCTCCTCTAAATTTTTTATAAAGCTCCATTGGGTCCTCTGAATTGCCTTTAGATAGTACATTATCGCGGAATGATTGTGCCGATGGTTGGTGGAAAATACCATTTTCAATAAATGGTTGGAAGGCATCTGCATCTAATACCTCTGCCCACAGATAACTGTAGTATCCTGCAGAGTATCCACCACTAAATACGTGTGAGAAGTAGGTGCTGCGGTAGCGTGGTATAATTTCGTCGATTAAACCAATTTTCTCCATCGATTTTGTTTCAAAATCGCGCACATCAAATTCTCTTTGTTCTGTTTGTGTGTGGTAATCCATATCCAACAGGGCAGCAGCTACAAACTCTGTAGTGATAAAACCCATGTTGAATTTCGAGGCTGCATCTATTTTTTCTATCAACTCATCGGGTATTACTTCGCCTGTTTCGTAGTGTTTTGCGTACATCTTCAATACTTCGGGGTGAAATGCCCAGTGTTCCATAATTTGTGATGGAAGTTCAACAAAGTCGCGTGCAACACTTGTTCCTGACACACCACTATAGGTTACATTTGAAAGCATACCGTGGAGTGCATGACCAAATTCGTGGAAAAGTGTTTCCACTTCGTCCAATGTCAGCAATGATGGAGTATCGCCAGTTGGGCGTGTAAAGTTGCCCACATTAAAAATTAATGGTCGAATGTTCTTGCCATCTTTAATGCTTTGTCCTCTGAAGCTACTCATCCATGCACCAGCTCTTTTACCATCGCGAGGGAAATAGTCTGTGTAGAAAATAGCTAGGTGCGATCCGTCTGCATCAGTCACTTCGTAAACTTCCACTTCAGGATGATAAACAGGAACGTTGTCCAACTTCTTAAAATTCAAACCATAGAGTTTGTTGGCAGTAGCAAATACACCTTCTCTCACGTTCTCCATTTTGAAGTAAGGTTTCAATTCTGCCTCGTTGAGGGCGTATTTTTGTTCTCTTACCTTTTCTGTATAGTAGAACCAATCCCACGATTGTAGTTTAAAATCTCCACCTTCAGCATCTATAATAGCTTGCATCTCTGCCGCTTCCTTTTTAGCTTGTGGCAATGCATAATCCCACACTTCATTGAGTAGTTTGTACACATTGGCAGGGGTTTTTGCCATACGATTGTCTAATTCAAAGTCGGCATGTGTGTCAAAGCCCAGCATATTTGCTTTCTCAATACGTAGATTTACAATTTTATTGATATTCTCTTTATTATCATTCTCATTGTCGTTGTCACCACGTGTGTACATAGCCTTGTATAGCTTTTCGCGCAAGTCGCGGTTGTCAGCATATTGCAAGAATGGCAACCAGCTTGGTTTATGAAGTGTAAACATCCACTTGCCCTCTTCGCCATTGTCTTTTGCTGTTTGTGCAGCTGCATCTATCAATCCTTTCGATAGTCCTGAAAGGTCTTCTTCGTTATCAACAACTAATTTGAAATCGTTTGTCTCATTTAGCAAGTTATTGCCATAGTTAAGTGTAAGACCCGAAAGCTCTTTATTAATCTCTCTCATTCTCTCTTTTTGCTTTTCGTCTAGCATAATTCCAGAGCGAACAAAACCTTTGTAGTAATCTTCGAGCAAGCGGAATTGTTCTGTGGTTAAATCAAGATTTTCAGCATCATCGAATAGTGTTTTAATTCTTTCGAACAGTTTTTCGTTCAGGTTTATGTTGTCGCTGTGCTCTGATAAGATAGGCGATAACTCTTTAGCAATTGCTTTAATTTCGTCGTTGGTTTCGGCACCGCTCAGTCCGTAAAAAACTCGTGCCGTGCGTGTCAAGATAGACCCACTGTTGTCGAGTGCTACAACTGTGTTTTCGAAAGTCGGTGCTTCGGTGTTATTAACAATTGCATCAATCTCTTCTGTTTGTTGTTCAATACCTTTTTCAAATGCAGGTTTGAAGTCTTCATTTGTAATATCATCGAAAGGAGGCATGCCATATGGAGTTTCAAACTCTGAGTAGAAAATGGCGCCTTTTTCCATAGAGTCCTTGTTGTTTGTGGTACAAGAAATCAACATCATAATGGCTAGGCTTAAAATAGTGAAATGTTTCATTTATAATTGGTGTTTAAAATGAATTGAATAATTGTTGATAGGAGGTTTTTCCTTCTTATTTAATTCTCTAAAATTGTATATTTAATCTTTCCTTGCTTTAGCATAAAGCAGTATAATTCACAAAGATATATTATTTCTTTGAAACTCATTGTTAAAACAGAGTAAATGCAATTATATATTAGTGAATTAGCAACTTGAAAAGTGCAAAGCAGGTATGGGTTTTATCAAAATGCTATGGACTAAAACCCAAAATAGATAAGCTGTGAGAGTGATGTAATCTGAACTTTATGAATAAAGCTAAGTAGTAGGTTAGTGTCATTCAACACTAAAAATATTACTGCTGTCAATATTACACCAAACAGTCCGCCTGTAATATGTGCCGAGTGATTGATACCTCCCACTTGGTTTTTATCTAAATACATAGAGATAAAAATAAAAATGAATCCAAATAAAAATGCTGGCAACATAATTGGGATAAACATTATGCCCATAAAGTTCATCGGATTGATAAGAATATAGGCAAATACGACTGCCGATACAGCACCCGATGCTCCCAGTCCCTTATAGTAATAGTTGTCCTTTTGTTTTATATAGGTGGGAAGTATCGAAAAAAGCAGTCCTCCAATGTATAGTATAATAAATGCTATAGAACCAGGATTGGTGCCAAGAACAGCTTTGAAGTAACCTTCAATTGAACTACCAAAAAGATAGAAGGTAAACATGTTGAATATCAGATGAGTGAGGTCGGCATGAAGCACTCCGTAGGTCAATAGTCTGTACCACTCTCCATCTCTCACAGCAGCTGGTTGGAATATAAGCTTGTCTGCAATGTTGTAATCTCTAAATGCCTGATAAGAAATGAGTGAAGTGAGAATAATAATTGTGATGGTTATCATATATTTTTTTGTTATTCTATTTAGTTTTTTCTCAGAAAAACCAATCAGCCTCTTATTGTTCCCATAGAATACTGATTTAGCTTGTCGAAGTGTTGACTTTTATATCAAAAAGTCACAATAGTATCTTTTTTCTTAAAGAATAATGTGCAAAGATAATAAAAAATGAGTAGGTGTAGTTTTTTTTGCTTACACTTCATCCTGATTTGCTAGTCGATTGCAAAATTATTTCTTTGCAATGTGATACAAGTTAGAACAAACTTGTAAAAGTTGTGTTTAGATTGTACTGCTTGAGTATAAGTTGTGAAAGTAGGTCTCAATTAATCGACTTTGTTTCAAGATAAATAGTGTATATAAAAAGACAATAAAATGAAAAGAAGAACAGTAGAACTGGTGGTAACACCTCCTGATCCACACTTTGTGGGCGATGGTTTTAGGGTACACAACTTTATACCCAACATACAGCCAATGAGCATGGAACGAATGTCTCCATTTATCTTATTAGATTATGCTTCAAAGTTTTATTTCCCACCCACCAACACTCCAAGAGGTGTAGGTGTGCATCCGCACAAGGGTTTCGAAACGGTGACTATTGCTTATAAAGGCAAAGTGGCACATCACGATAGTCATGGTGGTGGAGGCGTAATAGGCGAGGGTGATGTGCAATGGATGACAGCCAGTAGTGGCATTCTGCACAAAGAGTATCACGAGGAAGAGTGGAGCAAACAAGGAGGCGATTTTCAGATGGTACAGCTTTGGGTAAATCTTCCAAAGAAAGATAAACTAAGCGACCCAAAGTACCAAGCCATTGTAAATGCAGATATTCCACGTTATGTATTAGATAACCGTCAAGGCGAAATAGAGGTGATTGGAGGACAATACAAAGATGTTAAAGGTGCAGCTTCTACATTTTCGCCAATGAATTTGTTGAATGCAAAGTTGAATAAAGGCGGAGTGGTTGACTTTACATTTCCAACAATATATAATACAGGCTTTGTGGTTATTGAAGGAAGTGTTCTTGTAAATGGTGCTGAGAAAGTACCTACAGACCACTTTGTGTTGATGGCAAATGATGGTGAGCAGTTTGAAGTTGAGGCAAGTAGCGATAGTGCGGTTGTTTTGGTATTAAGTGGTGAGCCTATTGACGAGCCTATCGCTGCTCGCGGACCTTTTGTGATGAACACAGTTGGAGAACTGAAACAGGCTTTTCTAGAGTTTTATGAAGGGAAGTTTGGAGAGTTGGAGTAAATGTGTTGTAGGGTTTATCTAAATTTGAGGATGGTTGTTTGGCACAAGCTTTGAGCTATCTTAAACGTGTACAGACTTGAAGTTGGTTTGTTAGTAAGTTTTGGTTCGAAAAGCTTGTAATTTAAACGACTCATATTAACACTAACACAATTTGCGATTCAGACAATGAAAAAAAGTCGTAAGTGTGAAAGTTGCACACTTCCATTCACTTACGACTCCTTTTTTTACTTACAATTCATAGTATCAACTTTCTGATAAAGTAAATATAGCATCCAACTCTTCCGAATAATAGATTTTAGGACCTAAGCTATACACCGCATTTTCTTTCACAACAATAGGACTTTCGCCAAATCGCTCCATAAAAATATTGTGCAAACAGTATATGTGTACCATTTGTGCATGTACGCCAAAGATGTTTTTTTCTCTATTGTACGATTCAACCAACTCTTTATTACTAAGAGGTAAAAGTCTAGTTCTAAATTCTTGTCTTTGTTGTTTGTCAGAATCACTTGGAATGTAGATTCCTGCCCGTGTACCAGGTCTTTGAGATTTGTTTCTCATAATTTTTCCTTTTTAATTGATTAGGCACATCGTTAAACCACCTTCGCATGACTGCAGGTTGGCAGCACCATTTTGGTGCTTCTTGATGTAAGAATAGTGCAAATATCGTAAAATGTTTTTGATAATGCAAATGTAGATTTACGTTTATCAAGCAAAAACCATCTTTACAGGTTAGAAATCAAATCGTACACCTACGAAACGAGAATCATGGCATGAAATACAAATTTACCGTAAAATCTACCGCAATCATGACATGAAATTTAAAAGTATCCTATAGCATTTGGCAACCATGGCATACAACTCAAATCTATAGCCGTAGAAATTAGAAAATGAGATGAAGCTCAAATCTACCATTGTGGAAATGAAAACAGTGACATGAAACTCAAATCCACCACCGTGGAAATGAAAATCATGACATTAAAGTCGGATCTACGACAAGTGAAATGAAAACAAAGCGATGAATGTCATTTCTACGAGAAACGAGGGGATATTGTGATTCTAGTGTTGCTGGAAACATATTTGACATGGCACAAGTTGGAAGACTTGTGCCTGCCTGAATGACTTAAGCGCAAATTGATATTAGTATAAAGAGAGGTTGCGAAATAGTATTTCTTCACCTTCACTCTGAAGACCAATATGACCTTCCTTTACTTCACTAGTTGCTGTGTTTTGCAGTATTCCATTGATAAAAACATTAATCAAACCATTTGATACCGATATTTTCACCTTGTTCCATTCTCCTGATGGTTTTTCATTCGAAGGGGCTTTTTTCTCAATAATGGGAAATGCAGGACGCTCTGTTGCTCCTTCGGGCAGAGTGTATTCATTTAAATTAGATCCTGCCAGCATCACCAAATCTCCTGCTCTTCCTGCCATAAGTTGACATTCAATACCTTTAGGGAAAGGGTTGGTAGGGTCTTCTATGAGCAGAAAAACACCACTGTTACTTGGCTCTTTAGCCCATCGGTATTCTAGTTCAAGCGTGAAGTCTCCGTATTTTTCTTTTGTGTACATGTAGCCCAGAGGAGCTCCTTTCACCGATATTATGCCCTTCTCAACGGTAAACAATTGGTCTCCTAGCAATGCGTCATTTTCTACTACAAAACTCCAGTTGTTGAGGTCTTTGCCGTTGAATATATTTTTTGGCTGTTGTGTGCATCCTGTTATGAGTAATATAACTAGTGTAACTACTGATAAAATTATTTTCTTCATTTTTAAGTTTCAGTTTATAGAATGATTATGTTTTTGGCAAATTTACATAAAAAAGTTTGATGTTATTGTGCTTTACAATAAAACTTAAAGCAATGTTGTTGAAAACATGAATAATGTGAGTCAATTGTCAAATTGATTGGTATTTAGAGCAATAAACTAAGTAGGAAGTGTTTGGTTGTTGGATGTTAATTCATAACTTTGACGAAGGATTGATATCATATATAAATTGATTAATAAATTATCACTTAACTCACTATTGTTATGCGTATTAAAAAACTATTCTTTCCATTTTTTGTTTTCTTGTTATTTGTTGTCAGTGTAGTTGGTCAACAACCAACAACTCCATCAACAGCTTTGCAAGAGTATTTGGATGTAGAAGACACTTCTTTCGCATGGGAAATAAGAGATACCTATCAAGTTGATAATGTGACAGCTTATTCAATACTGTTGACATCTCAAAACTGGCAAAGTATTCTTTGGAAGCATGAGTTGATTGTTTTTGTGCCAACTACCATAGATTACGATGGGGCTTTGTTGTTTATAACAGGCAGTTCGATAAAAGATGGCGAACCAAAGATAGCCAAACAGGATGATGGCACTTCTCAGCAAATGGCTTTTATGGCTGATGATAATAATGCAGTTGTAGGTTTACTTCATCAGGTGCCCAATCAGCC
>CAZUHZ010000123.1:0-6693 GCA_964620895.1 uncultured Dysgonomonadaceae bacterium
TGCCAATACACAACCCATGTTTTGTTATTTCTGCTAAACATAAATGCTTGCACATGGGGTGAGTTGTTTGCTATGTTTTCCACTTTATTATATGGGATTAACTCATACTCATTCATCTCATTTTTAAGCAAGATGTGTTCTTGTTCCACTTTCTTGAGTTCTTCTCTGTCTTCTTCGGTAAAGAAGCCTGCTGCACGCGCGTCTTCCCAAGTTTTCATAACCTCTAGGTTGTCAGATGTGCGTGGATGAGTATCTAATTGATCCAACTTACCCATCAATGCTATTGGACAATTCCAGGCTGTGGCACGGCTACAAATGTATTCATACATATCAGGTTGCATACCGTCTGATTCGGAATTGGGTGCTAAGTAGTCGTTCCAACCAAAGTTGATACTAGTGAAGTTGTCTGCCATATACTCTGCAGCTGGCATGGGGTATTTAATTGTGGCATCTCTGATATACTTTGGCGGGAAAAGGTCAAATGCGTTTCCACGCGTTATGATGTGCCAGCTAAAGTGTGATTTCATTGCTCCTTCCGAAAATAGAGGTTTAGGATTAAGATGTTTGTAAACGTCTAGCTGTGCTTTCGAGGTGTTGTACCAATAGGGTGGATGCACATCCTCTGCTCCATCGAAATAGATAAATTGAAATCCTGCTTTGGCATAAATATCTCCAATTCGTTGCCCTACTTCGTCTTGGATAGAAGTGCGTTGATCAAATCGGATGAAAAGTGGCCAAGTATCTACATCTAGTAATCCAAACTTATATCCCTTCTCTGCACTTTGTGCGGTCGAATTCAATTCACCACGCTTACAACCATTGAATGTATAAGGGCGTGTGGTTGTATAATCAGTATAGGATATTAACTCGTTTCCCAACTTCAAGAACCTACGTCCATCTTCCATAGGGCTGTTTCTTGGGTTTTCTTCCACAACAATAGTCGTTGTGGTTGCATCAATCGAATCTGATAATGTAAAATGTTTTGTCAGGTTTAAACGTGAGTCTGGAATGGGCGATACGTAAGGGTCATTCTTTGCGGCTTTATTGTAGTGAATATGGAAACCTGAAATCATTCCCGCTTCCTTTATTTTACTTGTTATCTCTTGCAAATCTACCATTTTATTGGGAAACTTTTGTTCGTTCCAAACGAAATGCCCCATAGAAGTTGCGAAGTCAGGATAGTAAATTACCATTATTTTGAATCCACCTTCTTTGGCATAAGCAATATGTCTGTCAATGTTCTGGGTGGTTGCGTTGCGAAGTTCATAATAAGAACGAGGATAGTCGGGGTTGCGTCTGCTTTCCACTCCAAGTGGCAGGTTGTAATCTCTCTCCAACTGATCGATGCAATTGAGCAAATTGTTTGTGTGTGTAGTGATAAGGGCAGCACCCACATCCATCAACTTTACTTCTGTCTCCATGCCAGCATACATAAGATGATGATTGGCACGTTGTGCTGCATCAATCTTTGTGTATTGATCTGTTGCTAAAATGTTAACTGCAATATCGTTATCCCATGCAACATTGAGCCACTCCCCAAATCGATCTCTTTTCCTGATGGGTAGTTGTAGAAGTGTGAACTCATCAATTTCGGTAGGTCTTTTTATACCAAACTTCTCAATATCGTATTCTAATTCTATTAACTGAAATCCGATATAATAGTCAGTTATAGTAAGTGCAATTGTAGCTGTGTAGGAGAGATGGTCGAAACTAACAATAAGGTTATCACCTTCACGCCTCACTCTATTGGCGCCATGCGAAGTGGTCTTTGCCGGATAGATAAGAAAGCGTTCGTTATCGTGGGGTCTATATTCTGTTATTTCAAAAACAGCCGACTCTTTCGCTGCTGTGTCTAAACACTCTTGCCCTGTCGGTTTATGTAGCAGGCTAATGGCTTTTGCTTGAGAACTCAGAATGAGCCTCATCTCCGCATTTTCAATCACTACTAAATTTGAGTTGATGTCACTTGTAGCAGATGCATTGCTGATGGTCGCAACCGCTAGTAAACTTATGAGAATAAATTTGAACTTTTGTATTGTTTTGTTCATGTTGGTTTATATGTTTTGTTGACACACAACAGGTTGTGTGTCAATGATGAGTTGAGATTAAGAAATTAAAGTGTTGTTTTAAAAACCTCACCAAACGAATCTGTAGCAATTATTTCAATTTTAGAATTCTTCGATTGTGGGGTAGCCCTAAACAGGTGATCAGTTGGAACGGGCGATAACCATTTAAATTCTAGTTTATCTTTGTCTGCAAACCCTTCAGCGGTTGCAGGGTCATGACCAGTAAACCGAATCATTTCTCCTCGTTTTTCTCCATCCTCTGTCCACTCTACTGTCCAGTTTTTATCCCAATTCCAGATGTTTACAATAATATCATTGGGATATTCTGTGCTGCTCCCAACGGGCGTAGCTCTCATTTGATATTCGAGGGGGTGTCCTGCACTTTTGAAATACCACTTCACATCATTACCAGTTATTTCATATACCCCATAACCAATTGGTGTACCATCCCAGCAATAGTCGCCTTGCCAAAAGGAACCACTTATGGCTGCTGTGTTATGTTCGTAGAGAGTAGGAGAGTGGATTATGTTTTTATTATAGTGTTCGTGACCTGTAAAGATATGAGCCTTATACGACTCAAGCATTTTGAAGAGGGGCTCGATATTAACTGTTTGTTGCCTAATATTTGCTGCATCATATTGAAAAGGCTTTTGCTCTTCGGTCAACCTAGCAGGAATGTGCATAGCCACAAACACCAGTGAGCCTTGGGGCACATAAGAGAGGTCTTGTTCTAGCCAACTGTATGTTTGTTCGTCTATATATCCCATGTATGAGTAAGGTCTTCCCAAATAATGCACATTATTAAGAACAACATAGTGTGCATTTCCCCTATTGAACGAATAGTTGGAGGGACCAAAATATTTTTCATATACCTCTGTTGACTTTTCATTGGTTCGCACACCATTTTTCATGTCGTGATTACCCAATACGCGATAAAATGGAACACCTGTTTTGTTGAGGATATTGATATAGGGAGAGTAAAAATGGGGACGATCTGCTGTTAAGTCGCCACAGTCTATTCCAAACACATCTTGATGTGTGTATTCGGCAATGGTTTCGATGCAATCATCAATTACTTCTTCGTACAGCTTAAACTGCTCTTCTTTAAAAAACTGTGGATCGGCATGCACCAACACAACATGATTGGAGTCATCTTTTTCATTCTTTAGCAGCTCAAAATTATGGACTGAATTATCAACTCCATTGAGTCGCTGATAGAAACGCGGAACATTTAAGTTGTCTTTTGGCAAATATCCTGTTGGAGTTGACAGATACACAAAACTAGAATATGGAGACACATCAAGTGTGTAATACCCTTTTGCATCTGTCAGCGTAGTGCTTTTGCCATCAGTCACTACTACATTCTCTAGTGGTCTTCCTTCACTCGACACTTTGCCATTTACAACATACGTTTGTGCGATGCTGTGCATAGCAATGCTGAGAAGAAGAAGTAGAGAAAAACAAAAACGATAATTAATTTTCATTGCACTCTTTGTCTTATATCATTAGTCTGTTTTAGAGCGTAGTTTTAAAAACTTCACCAAAGTGATCCGTAGCAATAATTTCTATTTTAGAGTTTTTGTAGTGAGGGGTTGCTCTGAACAGATGATCGGTTTCGCTAGCTCGTGCCCAACTAAAACTCACACTCTCTCTATCTTCAAGCATCTTCACTGTTCCCGGATCATATCCCGTAAACTGAGTCATAGCTCCGCGGTTTTCACCATTTTCTGTCCATTCCACTTTCCAAGTTCTATCCCAGTTCCAAACGTTCACAATTATGTCTTCGGGATACTCTTCAATAGTCCCCGCAGGATACGCTCTCATTTGATGTTCGCGAGGATAGCCTGCGCTTTTGAAATACCATTTCACATCGTTACCCGTAACTTCATAAACACCGTATCCTTGTGGTGTGCCATCAACACAATACTCAGCTTGCCACCATGTACCGCAAATTGCAGCAGTGTTGTGTTCATACAGCGTTGGTGAGTGAATCATATTTCGGTTGTAGTGCATGTGTCCTGTAAAGATATGAGCATTGTAAGGTTCAAGCATCTTAAACAATGGAGCAATGTTGACAGTTTGACGATTAATAGTGATAGAATTATACTTAAATGGTTGTTCTTGTTCATGTAATCGAGCGGGAATGTGCATGGATATAAATACAAGCGTACCTTCTGGCACATACGACAAGTCTTGTTCTATCCATCGATAAGTTTGTTCATCGAGGTATCCCATGTAGTGATAGTCTCTCCCTAAATAAAACACATTGTTGAGCACAATGTAGTGTGCGCTTCCTCGGTTGAAAGAGTAATTGGATGGACCAAAAAAGCTTTCATATTGGCTGGAAGAGCTTTCATTAGCACGACCACCATGCTTCAAATCATGATTGCCCAACACACGATAAAACGGAACGTTTGCCTCGTTAAGTGTATTGATGTAGGGAGAGTACAGTTCGGGTTTGTCAAATGATAAGTCTCCACAATCAATACCAAACACATCTCTATCTTTATATTGTGCTGCGGTAGTGGCACAGTCTTCTACAATTTTTGCATACCACGGCATCTCTTCTATTTTATTGAATTGAGGGTCGGCATGTACCAATACAACATGATTGGAGTCGTCCTTTTCATTTTTTATCAACTCAAAGTTATATGTAGAGTTTTCAACTCCACTCAATGGTTTATAAAATATCGGAACATTGAGACTGTCTTTGGGCAAATATCCTGACGGAGTGGTTACATATACAAACTTTGAGTTTGGGGTAACACTTAGGCTATACTCTCCATCCTTATTAGTAAGTGTGGTGTTGTTACCATCTGTTACCATTACATTCTCCAAGGCTTTGCCCTTGCTCATCACTTCACCTTTTATAACGTAGCTCTGTGCAAATCCTTGCATAGAGATGCCAATGAAGAGTAAAAGGGTTAAGGAAAAAACACGTTTAAAGAGTGTTACTTTGTCTGTTCTTGTAGAAATCATAGTTGTTCTCCTAGTCTATTTTATTGCTTTATCAATTCAGTTTCATTGCCGTTCAATCTGACGACTTTGGTATTTTAATAGCTGAGTTTGGTGCTATCTTGTTTGCAGGGTAGTTTTTAAAAAACCATAAATCGGGGGTGTCCTCAATATTGCTTAAGATAATCTCAAATTTAATTGTCGGAAAATTATTTGCCTTGATTATGATCATATTCCCATCAACAGAAATATTGGGAGTAGTTACAGCAAACTCATTTCCATTTGCAAAGAACTTATAATTGGCTGTGTTTTTAGCAGTTGTTTCATTAATTCGTTTGTTAAAAGAGATGGTAATTGTACTTTTGTTTATACGTTCAACTTTTTGAGCTTGAGGCTTTTTAGTATACATATCACCACCTACATGATACTCGTAGCCAGTCCATAAAGTATAACCGTGTTTTTTAGTAGCAAGGTCGTATTCTTTTTGCCAATTTGGAGATTTAAAAACACTTTCCAAGGAACCAAAGTCTGCTTGAACGCCAATGGGGATATTAGAAGATGATTTACGAGCTTGGTTATAGAAAGAATGATATTTTTTTATATAATCAGGCTGTAGTTCATCTTCAGATTTCATCCAATCTACCCAATGAGTCTGAAGAAAATGAACATCAGGTTTAACTGCAGAAATCATTTTATTCGCATCAATACCTTGATATTCTCTTAATCTTGAAATTGCATCTGGTGCATCAACGCCTAAAGACCAAGTAGCCACTATAATCTCGGGTCTAGCTTCTCTTACACCTCCTTTGCCATTAAATATTTCATTTAAAAAATTATTTACGGCATCTACTCTAAATTGGATCCATTTATTATATGTGTCAGTGTTTTTAGTATAATAATTAGCTGAGCTTGGATTATAAAAATCAGGAATATCTAAATTATATTCTTTTTTAAAAGCTTTAATAGCATTTGGCCCAACATCCCCGTAAACACCTGAGTTTAGTCCATTCCATTCGGGGAAAAAACTTTCTATTATTCCAATACCATCGAATTTATAGGTCGATACAATTCTAGCAAGATTTTCTTTTTTCCAATTGATATAGTCTTTATTGAAAAGTGAAAAAAAAGTATAGCTATCAATTGATGATGGTTTTACTAACTCCATTTGCCAGTCTCTCCAATTACTTGGAAAGTTTTGTGTAGAATAAGTACCGTTTCCAAAAACAAGTAGCCAAACTGCTATTCCCCTTTCATGGAAAGCGGAAATAATATCAGCATTAATGTCATTTTCATTTACAACTGTATAATGAACAGAGTTACATCCAGTCAAAGATATTTCATCTGCAATGCTTTCAGCTGTTCTGTTTTTGTAATAAGGAAAGGCGGGATCAAACTGTATGGCTTTACCATGCATAATTAGTCCATTTTTCAATTCTAGTTTTTTTTGTATAACTTCCTCATCTTGATCAGGGTGGGGATCAGGGTACTCATAAATTGGAGATTTATTATCAGAGCAATAATAAAAAAACAGAAGAGCACTAAAGCTTAATACTATTAAGAATGACTTTTTCATTGAACTTGTTTTTTACAGAAGATAAAGATTCTTTTAACAAACATAGTTTTCAACTCCACTCAATGGTTTATAAAATATCGGAACATTGAGACTGTCTTT
>CAZUHZ010000124.1:0-6644 GCA_964620895.1 uncultured Dysgonomonadaceae bacterium
CAGTTAAACAAACTACCTATTCTCTTTAGCTAAAACATTAACATTTAACATTTAACCATTAATCTCATACCCCACACCATTATCAACTCTTTCTCCTCCTTACCCTAAAGAACAGCGCCCCTGCTGCCGTCAACAGCATCGCAAGCAAAGCCCCATAAGCAATCCCATCCGTCACTTTTATACTAGTTGGGTCGAAGTAAAACTCTACCGTTTTGCTACCAGCCGGAATGGGCAAAGCGCGCAGTGTGTAGTTGGCACGTACCATTTCGGCAGGTTTGCCATCGATGCTTATTAGCCATCCATCGGGATAGTATATTTCGGAGAATACAGCTAACTCATCTTTCTTTGTGTTCGCTTGATAGCGAAGTTTGTTTGGCGCATAATCGGTCAACTCGATGCTAGAGAGAGAATCCTTTGGTGCTATTGTCCAGTTTTTCAAAACATCTGCCTCGTTTTTGTTAACTACAACAGTAGTGCGTAGGTCCACTTCACCCAGTGCATCGATCTCTTCGTCGGGTGTGTTTACATACCTCACATTATCAACAAACCAAGCATTGCCAAAAGCATTGGGGTTTTCAACGGGGATTGTTTGTCCGCTTTGAGTGGGCATGATTACCCACTTTGTGTTGAGCATATTTAGCACCTCGAAGTTGCTTGTAGAAAGGGTGTCAAGATTACCCTGTGTTTCTATAATTGCATTGTGCAATGCTCCCATCTCTTCAGAAAGATGAACATCAATAAGGTCTTGATAACGGCGCAATTTAGCCGCATGATATCCACCAATAGTTTTGTGCCAATAAGGTGTGATGCCATCGTTGAATGTGCTTGTTGCCATATTCAACACTCGATAGTAGAGCGTTGGGTCTTGAAGGATTGTCTCGTCAGTTGGTGTTTTTGTAAACACTCGATCGTTTTGAGTGGGTGGTGTAAACATCTCGTCGTTGAGGTAGCGCTTGTTCACCTGCCACATATCCACCAACGATATCAGTAGAACTGCAAGAACCATCCACTGTGCTTTTATTCTATTCTTGATAAACAGCCATAGCATAAATGCTCCTGCCAAAATAAATGCCACACTGCGCCATGCATCCGTAGTGAACATTGCAATACGCATCTCTTCCAAATTATTCATCAATGGTTGAATGTGTTCTGCTGGAAGAGATTGCAATGCTTGCACTTCGCTCATTGGGATGAAAGAGGAGAAAAACAGGCGAGGAGCTATTGCAAAAATGAGTGCAACTCCTGCTGTTAAGCCTAAGCTGTAGTAGAGTGGGCGCATATTGTCTCGCAAAAGATGTGGTTTTTGCACCAACTCTTTTATTGTGAGTGCTGCTAAGAGGGGTATAGTAAACTCTGCCACAACAAGAATGGAGGAGACTGTGCGAAACTTATTGTACATGGGTACATAGTCGATGAAGAAATCGGTAAATCCCATAAAGTTCCTCCCCCAAGACAACATTATTGATAGTATAGTTGCGCCAAGCAATGCCCACTTCATGGGTCCTTTTACTATAAATAGACCTAGTACAAATAGCAACATCACCAATGCACCAGCATACACAGGTCCCGATGTACCGGGCTGATCGCCCCAATACTGCCCTATCTGATTGTAGATGTCACGGTATTCGGGACGTGCTTTTTTCATTGCTACAGGGTTTTGCGACAAAGGCACAGATGCTCCACCTTTTGTGTTGGGAACTAGCAAGGTGAAAGTCTCGCCAATTCCATAGCTCCACGCTGTAATATAGTCGCGCTCTAGTCCTGCATCAGTTTTGTTTTCTGCACCGTGGTGTGAGAGCTCCGATTTGCCACGCATGGTTTCTTTGCTGTACTCATAGGTGTGATAGAGTGACGAGATATTGGCTGTTACCCCAATTAAACCAGCTATTATTATTACACCCGTAGATTTGGCATAGGTGGCAAATTTTCTCTCTTTTATGGCTTCTACCATATAGGCTATTGCAATGGCTATCATCACAATCATAAAGTAGTAGCTCATCTGAATGTGATTGGAGGAGAGTTGGAAGGCTACAAAAACCATCACAAGGAAAGCCCCCGACCAATATTTTCGTCGATAGACGAGTATCATTCCAGCAATTGTGGGCGGAATATAGGCAAGGGTAATAAATTTCCATATATGCCCAGCTGCAATAATGATGAAAAAATACGACGAAAATGCCCAGATTATTGCCCCGAGGGCACTCACCAGATAGTTTGCTTTCAAGGCACGCATCAAGATGTAGAATCCCAGCATCATGATGAAGACTAAGTAAACATAATTGGGCAGGAAGAGTTGGTAAGCTTTTTTTGCTGCGTCAATTGGTTTGGTGGAGTTGTAGGTTGGTCCAATTTGATAAGTGGGCATACCACCAAACATGGAGTTTTGCCAGCGGGTACGCTCTCCATCGTTTTGCTCCATATATTCGCGCGACTCTTGTCCTTGACCAATGGCAGCCAAAGAATCGTGTTGCGATAGTTTGCGACCATCCAATACTGCAGTAGAGAAATAAACAAACGAAATAAGTATAAACGCTACTATTACAAGTAGGTCGGGGAGTGCTTTTTTGAAAACTGTGTTATCTTTCATCGAAACAAATTCTTATTTAGGGTGTAATCATTGTTGAACTTCCAAAATTACAAGATTATTCTTTTAAAGCCTTAGGATAAGGGGAGTTTCTTTGATAGGGGTAATGTTTTGAAAGATTCTATCTTCTTTTTAGATGGTATAGAAGAGGAGTGTATAGATAAAAAACAGCCTCTCAAAAATTGAAAAGGCTGTTTTGTTTATTGAAATCTTGGTCTTTTATAAGGGCTTTGCTTATTGTGGAAGCAGGAGAGTATGCTCACTGTATTATTTTTGTCGTTAACGATGAAATAAAGAGAATAAGGAAATCCTTTTAGCTTGAGAGTTCGCACGTTTTTATATCTCACAGCAAAAAACGGATATGCTCTTAGTGTATCGAAAGCATCTTTTAAAACAGCAGAGAAATTAATTGGTGCAAGATTACTATATAACGCATAGTAGTTAATGGCATTTTCAATTTCCTTCTTCGCTCGACGTGATGTTATTATTCTAAAAGCCATACTTTTTCTTAAGACCGTCAAAAAGTTCATCTTCGGTCAAATAAGTGCTCTCATCTTCCAACAAACGTTCATCCAAAATTGCTTTCATTTCATCGGTGAGTTCTTCATCGCATTCGGCTTCTTCTATAGTGATGGTGATTGCCTTTGATTTGAAAGTAGCTTTTATTGCATCAATCAAGTCTGCATCTGCTTCTTGTGCCGACTTCAAATAATATGTTGTACGCATAATATTAAGTTTAGTTTGTTATGGGTTATTACTTCATAAAGATACAAATTTATTATTTGTTATGCCGCTTTATCTATCATTTCTCTGATTGAGTTGATTGTTTTTTTTGATTTGCCTTTTTCTTTTTGAGTAAATGCTGCTATCGGATAGGTCACTATATTTACCAGCTTATTCTCATCGTCAATTTTTAGGATAGCACCCTCTCCCCACGAAAGAAGAGATATTTTAGACCGAAATTTAATAAGACAATTATTTTCATCAAAATGCATGATTACCCACTTTTTCTCTATTTCTTTTTTTATTTCGATAATATTGAGAGGCTCATTGCCAGTCATAAAAAACTCTTCTAGCTTGTCATCAAACAGAGGGCTTTCTGTTTCATCCGACTCTAAATATGCAAATCGTGGTTTTAGTTTTAAGCTGGTTAATGAACTTATTACAAAAGAAGGAATTAGTCCAATTATGAATGCCATTATCAGACTTATCTCTTTTCCAAGAATTAAATTGTTTGCAAGATATATTCCTACAGAGGGAATAAAACAGCAAATGAATAATAAATAAAAAACTTTGTGTGTAGATTTCATTGTGCCTAATTTATTATAGTCGAGTTAGTAAAGCAGCTTCACAAAAGCTACATTCACCTTGTGAAATAACACTTCAACTTCATTACAAAATCTGACTTCCTGGCATTACTTCACTTCCTGGCTCTATAAGCGACAGCTTTCCATCGGCATTCTCAGCAGAAAGAATCATCCCTTCTGATAGGATGCCACGCATTTTGCGAGGAGCAAGATTGGCTATAAAGCACACTTGCTTGCCAACCAACTCTTCGGGGTTGGGATAAAACTCGGCAATGCCTGAAAGGATGGTGCGTTTGCCAATTCCATCGTCGAGGAGGAAGCGAAGTAGCTTGTCTGTTTTAGGTACACGCTCACACTCCAACACTGTTGCTACTCGCAAGTCTAATTTTGTGAAGTCGTCAAAATCAACTTCAGGTTTCACTGGTGCTGCTTTGTAATCATTCAGCTCGTTTGCCTTTTTGGTGTCCATCAGTTTTTGCAGTTGTTGTTCAATGGTTTCATCTTCTATTTTCTCGAATAACAATTCCGATTTACCCAACTCGTGTTCTGCAGGAAGTAAGTCCATATCACCCAATTGATCCCACGAAAGTGTTTCAATGTTTAAGAACTCTTTAATCTTTGCTACCGAAAATGGCAAGAAAGGGGCAAACACAATTGCCAAGTTGGCTGTAATTTGCAATGAGATATTCAGTATGGTAGCTGTGCGAGCCATATCTGTTTTAGAAGTCTTCCAAGGCTCTGTATCTGCCAAGTATTTGTTGCCAATACGAGCCAAATTCATCGCATCTTTAAGAGCTTCTCTAAATTTGAATTGATTCAAATGGTTCTCTATAGTCTCTCTCAGACTATTAAAGTGGTTGATTGTCTCTTTGTCATAGTCTGTTAGTTCGCCACACTCAGGAACCTTGTTCTCAAAATACTTTTGAGTAAGAACTAGAGCTCGGTTGATAAAATTGCCCAATATAGCAACCAACTCGTTGTTGTTGCGTGCCTGAAAATCTTTCCAAAGGAAGTCGTTGTCCTTTGTTTCTGGAGCATTGGCTGTCAATACGTAGCGGAGCACATCTTGTTTTCCAGGAAAGTCTTGTAGATATTCGTGCAACCACACCGCCCAATTGCGTGAGGTAGATATTTTATCGCCTTCAAGGTTCATAAATTCATTGGCGGGTACATTTTCGGGTAGATTGAACGACCCTTCTGCTTTCAACATGGCAGGAAATACAATGCAGTGAAACACAATATTGTCTTTGCCAATAAAATGGATCATTTTTGTCTCCTCGTCTTTCCACCATTTTTCCCAATCGTTGGGTAGCAGCTCTTTGGTGTTCGATATGTAACCTATTGGTGCATCAAACCACACATAGAGCACTTTACCTTCTGCCCCTTCTACAGGAACGGGCACTCCCCAGTTGAGGTCGCGACTCACTGCGCGTGGTTGCAAACCAAGGTCGAGCCACGATTTGCATTGTCCATATACATTGCTTCGCCACTCTTTATGGTCTTCCAAAATCCATTGGCGCAACCATTGTTCATGTTTGTCTAGAGGTAAGTACCAATGTTTTGTTTTTTTGCGTATGGGTACTGCTCCACTTAGTGCAGATTTTGGGTCTATAAGGTCGGTTGCGTTGAGCGATGTACCACAGCTTTCGCATTGATCGCCATAAGCTCCTTCGTTCTTACAATGTGGACAAGTGCCTGTGATGTATCGGTCGGCTAAAAATTGTTGCGCTTCCTCATCATAATATTGCTCAGTCTCCTGCTCTACGAGTTTCCCATTGTCGTACAGTGTTTTGAAAAAATCGGAAGCTGTTTGTTTGTGTATATCCGATGTTGTACGAGAATATACATCGAAAGAAATGCCAAACTCTTCGAATGAATCTTTAATCAATTTGTGGTAGCGGTCCACTATGTCTTGGGGGGTAACACCCTCTTTTCGAGCAGTTATGGTGATTGGGATACCATGTTCATCCGATCCGCCTATAAAAAGAGCTTCTTCTCCTTTCAATCTTAGGTAGCGAGCATATATATCGGCAGGAACATACACACCAGCAAGATGCCCGATGTGAATTGGCCCATTGGCGTAAGGTAGGGCAGATGTAATGAGGGTGCGTTTGAATTGTTTTGACATAATATTGGTGTAATTTACAAGCTCGATGCCTGTAGCAGCGAGCTTGTATATGAATGTGAGTCTGTTTAGTTTCTACTAAAAGTTTAAGGTGCAAAGATACAACTTTAGCACTATAGTGTAGGTAATCAGCTTTTAAAATTCTCTAATTGATTCTATTCTAGCTATCTTTTGCTTTCAAAAAATTTTTTCATCAACTCGCCACACTCATCTGCAAGAATGCCATAACTAACTTCTGTTTTGGGATGCAGTACTTTTGTTGAAAACTTTGTATAGCCTTTTTTGGGGTCAGGTGCTCCATATACAACACGTTGCAGCTGTGCCCATCCTAGTGCTCCTGCACACATGGGGCAGGGTTCGATGGTAACATAAAGTGTGCACTCGTCTAGGTATTTACCTCCTAGCACGTTAGTGGCAGCGGTGATGGCTTGCATTTCGGCATGGGCTGTTACATCGTTAAGGGTCTCGGTGAGGTTGTGAGCACGAGCTATGATTCTGTCGTTGCACACAACAACTGCTCCGATGGGCACTTCGTCTTTGTCGAATGCTTGTTTGGCTTCGGAGAGGGCTTGTTTCATGAAATAGGTGTCGTCGAACATGTGTTTTGTTTTTTTCTTGTTAATGAGTT
>CAZUHZ010000125.1:0-6612 GCA_964620895.1 uncultured Dysgonomonadaceae bacterium
CGGAAAGTTGCAGATTACTTGTTAATGTTAAATCTTCATCGTTTACCTACTCTATTGTTGCAATAGTAGTGAAAGACTAATATAAAATTATTATTTTTGAAGAACAGATGATTTTACAAGTACAAAAAAGACAAACCACACTTTTTAAGATAATGCATTATGAAATATAAATGGGTATTATATATACTGACAACCCTTTTAATCCTCTCTTGCGGTAACTACAAGCAAACCAAAAGACAAGCCCCCCAATATGCAATAGCAACTATTTCGGGACAAATTATAGAGATGAACCAAAAGCAAGGAACCAATGTTGAAATGCAAGCATTGGTAGATAAATACAAAGGCACACTCGACAAACAGATGAATGAAGTGGTAGGAGCATCCTCTGAATTTATGCAAAAAGGACGCCCTGAAAGTTTGCTCACCAACTTAACTTCTGACGTGATGAAGAAGTATGGCGATAAACAAATAGAGAGTGGCGTAGATGTGGCTATAATGAATGTAAATGGACACAGATCTGCTCTACCCAAAGGAGACATTACTCTTGGTAACTTGTTTGAAGTTTATTCTTTCGACAATACTGTTACATTTCTAGAGGTGAAAGGCGAAGACCTAATCAAAATATTTGAAGCTTATGCCCGTATAGGTGGTGCAGGCATTTCGTCGAACGCCCATCTTGTGGTTAATGACAGAAAATTGAAAAATGCTACATTGGATGGTAAGCCTATAGATAAAAACAATACATACAATGTGATAACCTTAGATTATCTTGCCGATGGCAACGACAATATGAATGCATTCCGCAATGCCCTATCAACCAACAATACGGGCATCACCCTTCGCGATATTGTAATAGAATATGTGCGTGAACAAACAGCAGAAGGAAAAGTAATTTCATCGCAATTAGATGGAAGAATAACAATAGAATAAACAAGCTAAAGATATGAAACAATATATTTTCACACTAATAGTTCTCCTCGGTATATCAATTGGATTGCAAGCCCAAAGCTTGGTTATACTCCACACAAACGACACCCACAGCAGGATAGAACCAGTGCCCGACACAGACAAATACAACCCCGACTTAGGTGGTGTTGTTAGAAGAGCCGCCTTTGTTGACAAAGTGCGCAGCGAAAATGAGAACGTCCTCCTTTTTGATGCTGGCGATTTTTTGCAGGGAACCCCCTATTTCAATCTGTTTAAAGGCGAAGTAGAAGTAGAAGCCATGAATATGCTCAACTATGACGCAGTCACTTTAGGCAATCATGAGTTTGACTATGGTATGGATGTTTTGGTAAACCTTATAAAAAAAGCAACGTTTCCAATAGTGTGCACCAATTATGATTTCTCTGACACTGAAGTTGCAGATATTATAAAGCCCTATCATATTATCTATAAAGATGGCGTTAAAATAGGCATTGTAGGTGCAAACATCAATCCTCAAGGACTAATAGCATCAACTCACTACGAGGGAGTAAAGTTTCTCCCCCTTACCGAAACTATCAATCAAACAGCTGCAATGCTGCGAAAAGAGCTCAAGTGCGATATGGTTATTGCTTTATCGCATACAGGTATAAGAACTGAGTTGGAACTTGCCGAAAACTCGAGGAACATAGATGTCATAATTGGTGGACATAGCCATACATTTATGTCCGAACCAGCTATTCGCAACAACCTAGATGGGAAAGAGGTGCTAATATTCCAAACCAATGGCAGGGGTGTTTATGTTGGCCGTATCGACGTAGAACTAGAAAAAATAAACAAGAACTAAAAGAGAAACAATTACATACTTTCCGACTACTCCTAAAATGAAAAAAACAAACTTATTGGTTGGATTTGTGCTCTTGTTGCAAATAGCAACAGCACAAATCCAACCTAATATATACAGAGATGCCAATCAGGCAGAAATGAATGCATGGGTTGACTCTGTTTACTCATCACTAACTTTGGATGAACGAATTGGACAACTCTTTATGGTTATTGCCAATACAGACAACACCGATGCAAACAAAAACCTTATCAAGCGATACATCGACCAACAAAAGATTGGTGGTATCCTTTTCTCCAAAGGAAATATAACTACCCAAGCTACTTTAACTAACTATGCACAAAAGGAAAGTAAAACACCACTATTTATTTCACTCGATGGCGAGTGGGGACTGAACATGCGACTGACCGATGCTCCGCAATTTCCACGCAACATGATATTGGGTAGTATCAAAAACGATTCACTACTCTATCTTTACGGTAAAGAAGTGGCACGTCAATGCAAAGAGCTGGGTATCCATATCAACTTTGCACCAGTACTTGATGTGAATAGCAACCCCAACAACCCCGTGATTGGCAACCGTGCATTTGGCGAGAATCCCGAAAATGTAGCTATCAAAGGCATAGCTTATGCTCGTGGCTTGGAAGATGGAGGTGTAATGGCTGTAGCCAAACATTTCCCTGGACATGGCGACACATCAGAAGATTCGCACAAAACATTGCCTACAATTGCTCACAGCAGAGAGCGATTAGACTCGGTTGAGCTTTTCCCTTTTCAGTCTTACATCAATGCAGGACTATCGGGCATGATGGTAGCACACCTCAATATTCCTATCCTCAATACAAGAGGGCTACCCTCAACACTTACCCCAGAAATAGGAAGAGAGTTGTTAAAAGAGGAGATGGAATTCTCGGGGCTTACTTTTACTGATGGCATGGCTATGAAAGGAGTTACCAATCAATCATCGATGAGTGTGAAAGCTATATTAGCAGGCAACGATGTTGTTTTGGGAGCCCCCAATGTGAGTAGCGAGTTTCAATCGGTGAAAGAAGCAGTAGAAAACAACACCATCTCGGCAGAAATGCTAGAAAAAAAGGTGCGTAAAATACTTGCCTATAAATTCATAACAGGTACACACAATTTCACACCAATTGATGGCAACGAAGCCACTCGAAGCATCAATAACAGCTACGCCGAATGGCTCATCCGCAAACTACACAACTCATCAATGGTATTGATGAAAAACGACGACGAACTCTTACCCATAAAGAACTTAGACAAACACAAAATTGCATCAGTAGCCATTGGCGTTTCCAATACTGCACCATTTCAAACATGGTTAAATAAATATGCAGATATTGTTACATTTCAGGTAAGTCAATCAAGCGAAGTAGCAGACCTCAAATCAAAACTAGAAGAGTACGATGTAGTTATCTACTCAATACACACAAGACATACACGCGATGCAGCAGCACTACAACAACAACTAAAAAACAAAAAGTCGATAACCGTCTTTTTTACATCGCCCTATCAACTAAGTGGTTTCACCCAATCAATTGCTAATAGCCAATCCGTAGTACTGGCTCACACCAACAATAAAGAGGCGCAAATAAGTGCCGCTCAAGCATTATTCGGTGGAATAACTGTAGATGGAATTATGCCCGTAACAATTGGAGAGTTCAAAGCCAATGAAGGGCTCACAACTCCTAAAACACGATTGGCTTACCAGCTACCAGAAGAAGTTGGAATCAATTCACAGCAATTCAACTCAATAGAAAGAATTGCCCTCGAAGGCATCCGACAAAAAGCCTATCCTGGCTGTCAAATACTCATTGCTAAAGATGGAGTAGTTATTTACGACAGACAATTTGGACGCTTCGAATACGACAGTAACAGTAACGAAGTGACCGACCAAACAGTTTACGACCTTGCATCTATAACTAAAGCAACAGCCACCCTACCAGCAATAATGAAACTGTATGACACAAAGCAGATACGCTTGCAAGACACTTTCAGTAAATTTATTCCCGAAACAAAAAACAGCAACAAAGCCAATATCACCATTCGCAAAGCCTTGCTTCACGAGTCGGGAATCTTACCCTACATCCCCTACTACACTTTTGCAATAGACAAAAACAGCTATACGGGTGCATTGCTTGTAAACAGAAGATCAAACACGCACAATGCAAAGTTTGCAGGTATGTGGGGACGCACCAACTATAAGTTTAGAAACAACTTGATTTCTGGAGTAAACACCCCCACTTTCAACCTACCTGTATCCGATAAAATGTTTGCCAGCGAAGAGATGCAAAAAACACTCATCACCGAAATTATAAACACCAACCTAAGAAAGACCAACCGCTATGCCTATAGTTGCCTCAACTTTATGTTGCTAAAAGAGGCTGTAGAGAATATATCTAAACAAGACCTCAACGAGTTTACACAAAAAAACTTCTATAAGAAACTAGGTGCAACTACCACAACCTTCCAACCACTCAAGTATATGAGCAATGAGCAGATACCCCCAACCGAAGACGATCAGTTTTTTCGCAAACAAATGCTCAGAGGATATGTACACGACGAAGGAGCTGCGCTCTTTGGTGGAATTTCGGGCAATGCGGGACTCTTTTCATCGGCAAACGATTTGGCTAAAATTTACCAAATGTACCTCAACGGAGGAAGCTATGGTGGTGAGCAGTTGATAAGTGAAGAAACAATGCGCCTATTTACCACCACCAAAAGCAGTGTGAGCCGACGCGGACTTGGTTTTGATAAACCCGATCTACGAAACAATAACTTAAGCCCTACTTGTCCACAAGCACCAATATCAGTTTACGGTCACACTGGCTACACTGGCACAAGCTTTTGGATAGACCCCGACAGTCAGATGATATTTATTTTCCTCTCAAACAGGGTCCACCCTAGTAGGTCACCTAATAGATTACACACATTGGAAACTCGTAAACGGATTCAAGACGAAATTTACAATGCACTAAAACAAGAAAAGAAAGTACAGACAGATGCAACAGATAATTAAAAGCAGCAAAATTACAGACGACCTAACGGCAGTTCTTAACAAAGCAACTTACGATAAACTATTTGTGCTAACCGACGAACACACCGATAGCAAATGCTATCCGCTTATTTCGTCAATTCCTGCAATTCAAGAAGCAAAACAAGCAGTGATACCAGCCAACGATTCTAATAAGAACCTCGACAACTTATCGCAAGTATGGAACTTCTTGACTACCAATGGCGCTACTCGCCATTCACTCCTCATCAACTTGGGTGGAGGAATGATTACAGACTTAGGCGGATTTGCCGCAGCCACTTTTAAGCGTGGCATTGCCTATATCAACATCCCCACTACATTGCTTGGCTCTGTGGATGCATCAGTCGGGGGGAAAACAGGCATCAACTTCGGTGGATACAAAAATGAAATTGGAGCTTTCCATTCTGCACTACATGTTATTATATCAGCTGAATTCCTCAACACACTCACCCAAAAAGATATTCTTTCGGGCTATGCCGAAATGATAAAGCATGCACTGCTAGATTCCGTAGATATTTGGGACAAAACAATCAACTTTAATTTACAAAAAATTGACTACACATTGTTAAACGACCTTGTGATGGAGTCGGTACTGATTAAACAGCGCATTGTAGAGCAAGACCCTTACGAAAAAAACATCCGCAAAGCACTAAACCTTGGACATACCATTGGTCATGCCTTCGAGAGCTTTGCGTTAGAAAGAAACACTCCTGTACCACATGGCTATGCTGTTGCTTGGGGCTTGGTAGCAGAGCTGTACCTCTCGCACAAGTTGTGCAACTTTCCTAAAAAGACACTCGATATAGTTAGCGAATTTATTCTCCAACACTATGGCACATTTGCTTTCGCCCAAAAGGATTATGACACCCTCTACAAATATATGGTTCACGATAAGAAGAATGTAGGTGATACTATCAACTTTACACTACTTTCTGATATTGGGGAGATACAGATTAATCAAACTGCAGATAAAGGGATGATTGAGGAGGCGTTGGATTATTTGATAGGTGCTTACTAATAAAATAGATTACAGAGCTTGATTTTCAAATATCCAACCCCCAACTTTCAATTATCCAGTATTAAATTTTGAAATATTTTGCTCTACTTATCACAGTATCAACACCATCAAAAAACTACAATTCGTTTCATCTTGATATAAACAATTAGATTAAGTGATAAAAAATCCATCCTCAGAAAACAATTTCCCAAGCAACAATGGAAATTCATTTCGTTCGTCGTAGATTTGAGAAACAACTCTTGTTTTTCATTTCGTTTTGAAACGAAACCAAATTCAAGCCTTGTTTGCCATTTCGATTTGAAACGAAAACAGTTTCAAGCCTTGTTTGTCATTTCGACTGGAGTCGAAAGCAATTTCATGACTTGTTCGCCATTTTGTTTTGAATCGAAAGCGCAATTCACTCTTGTTTGTCGTTTTGTTTTGAAACGAAAGCAGATTCCACCCTTGTTTGTCATTTCGACTACAAACAATTTGAATTTCATGACATGATTGTCAATTTGTTTAGAGTGGGAGGATAAAATTCAAATTATTTGGCTTTATGCTTTATATAAAACATTAGAAACAGGGGTTCATCACCGCTTAGCAGGATTATTTACTTATTAAAACATCAAGTTTTATTCTCCATACTAGAGGTGTTTTTCTTTTAGCATTTATGTCAAATTTAGATGTTACTCGCTGAGGATATTACATACCTCTTGATTAACTTTTCTTACCCTCAATTCATCCATCTTTATAATTTCACGATCATACGTAATTAAACCATTCACTTCCACT
>CAZUHZ010000126.1:0-6324 GCA_964620895.1 uncultured Dysgonomonadaceae bacterium
TTAAAAACCTAGTGGTAAGTATAATGGGGTAATCAGAAATGCAATCAAAAACTAATCAAACTATCTGCCCTATAAAAATAAAACAAAAAAACCATTTAAGTTTTTTGCTTTTGAAATAAAATGATGTATCTTTGCAGTTGGGTAAGTCCTACACGGCCAGCTCCCAATGAACTCCCCCAGGGCTTGATCGCAGCAAGGGTAGTTGGTTGTAGCGGCGCGATGTAGTAAGCTTACCCTTTTTTTATGCCTATACTTTTTTTAGAACCCTCACAAAACTTTGCTTACAATCATTCCTATATTCAACTACCCTGACAAAGAGTGATATGAGGTGCGGGGCATTCTCGCAGAAATGGCATTCATCTCCTTATTTTCATTTCGCTCGTCGTAGATTCAACTTTTACAACATTATTTCCATTTCCACGGCAGTGGATTTGACTTTTATATCATTAAACTACTTTCCACGGCGGTGAATTTAAGTTTCATCTCATCGTTCAGATTTCCACGGCAGAAGATTCGAGATTTATGTGATGGTTACTGAATGCTACACGGTAAATTTATCTTTCTTCTCATGGTTGCGTAATCCTACATGGGGAATTTGAGTTTCATGTCATGATTGCCGTTTCGTAGGTGTAGGATTTAACTTTCAACTCGTAAAGCTGATATTTGCTTAAGAAATGAAACTTTGCCAGTAGCAAATGTTTCGATTTGCAAGCATGGTTGCATAAAGGCATAACTGGGATTGTTTTCTCAAAGATAACATTTTTATAAACAGGTTTTTTACTGCAGGTTCAAGCAATATTGGCTTGAACATCATTCTAGTCAATCAATAAATTGATGAAAAGTGGAGACAAAAAAAGACGAAAGTGGATAAACTCTCGTCATTTTTTTGATTTTTAAATCAATTAACTCGCCTTAAATAGAACCATCACCTTCATCTTCCCTAAGGATGGGTACTTTTCTTTTCACACTTTGGTTTAATGAAATCATAGTTTCGGTTGCAACTACTCCTGGTATTTCTTGAATTCTATTGTTTAACAAATCCATCAGATGTTCGTTGTCGCGCGCATACATTTTTACAAGAAGAGTATAAGGGCCTGTCGTAAAATGACACTCCGTCACCTCAGGAATTTTCTCAAATTCAGGTATTGCCTCTTTATACATAGAACCTTTTTCCAGTTTGACACCGATGTATGCACTAGTTAAAAAACCAAGTACTTTTGTATTTACATGATATCCAGACCCTGTGATAACTCCACTTTCAACCATTCGCTGCACGCGTTGATGAATAGCTGCTCTTGAAACATTACATTGTTCAGCTACATCTCGAAACGGGATACGTGCATTTCGTGAAATTATCTCCAAAATCTGCCTATCCAACTTGTCTATTTTCTCCATTACACTTAATTTTATGTTTATCTTCCAAAAATAGTACTTTTCTCGGTAATATTTACATTTTGTCTTGTTTTTTTATCACAAACTGCAAAAATGCTATTTAAATGCACCAAATAAGCTCATTTAAGACAAATTCTTACTATTACCGAATACGAACGTAGCATAATTTATATCATCCATAGTTGTCACTTTTATATTGGCATCTTCCCCTTGTATCAATTTTACCGTCACACCGTCGGCTTCAGCAACTGTAGCATCATCAGTAAATTGTGAATTATACTCCACTTCGTAAGCTTTTTTGATAAGACTCGCAGGAAACACTTGAGGTGTTTGCACAATCTTTACGGTAGTTCTATCCAAAGGCTGATGGCTGTTTCCACACACTTCCCGTAAACTATTCTTCTCATCCACAACTGGTATCACACCACATTGTTGTTCCTTTGCTTTGTCAAAGCATTGTGCTATCAATTCACTCGACACAAAGGGGCGAGCTGCATCATGAATGCCCACTACCTTACTATTTGATACAGCCACTAGTCCTCTTTTCACAGATTCAAAACGAGTGTCACCTCCTTTAACCAATTCACAAGCAATATCAAAGCTGTACTCTTTGCACAATTCACTCCACAAGATAAAATAGTCTGAATGAAGCACCAATACAATCTGTATTGCATTATCAAACTCATAAAACTTCTCAATGGTGCGCATCAGCATCGGTTTTTTTGCTAATGGCAAAAACTGCTTTGGAATATCTGCTCCTACTCGCAATCCTTTTCCAGCAGCCACAATTACTACTGCATATTTACCTTTTGCTTTCATACACTCAATTGATCCAGCACTTTTTGCAACTCCTCATCGGTTTCGGTTAGTTTTTTCTTGCAAAAAACAACCAATTCAGACGCTCGTTTCACATATTTAGTCAACTGATCCACATCCAACTCTTCCGACTCTATAAGTCCAACTATTCTCTCTATTTCAGCCTTGGCGGCTGTGTAAGTAATCTCTTCATTTTTCATATCGCTCTATTTTTTATGCACTATTTTAGAATCAATCTCACCATCCAATAATTGTGTAGTAATAACATCTCCAACGGTTAAGTCAGAGACTGATTTTATTGTTTTGCCATTTCGAGTGGTTATTGAATAGCCACGCTTCAACATATTTTCGGGCAAGGACAACAAAACAAAATGCTCGTATCTTTCAATCGCAAATTTCTCTTTCTCTATTTTGCGCTTAACTGCGCTCCTCAACTTTTCATTCAAAAACAACAATGTGTTGCTATTAGATTGCAACAACGATTTTGAATTGTGATAAACATCTTTCGACCATCCGTTGAGTTGCCCCTCTTCCTCTGCCAATATGTTGCGTGTTGCCTGCACCAATCTATCTTGCAGCTCCATCAAATAGTTGTTTGTTGTAGCAACCCTATTAATTAGAAACTCAGCTGCCGCTGTAGGAGTTTTTACTCGTGTGTGTGCCACTGCATCCAACACAGTTACATCTCGTTCGTGTCCAATACCACTAATAATAGGCAGTGGAAACTGAGCACAATTTGTAGCTAGGACATAAGAGTCGAAACAACTTAAATCGGAAGTTGCCCCTCCACCTCTAATTATTACTACCACATCAAACAATTCCTTATGAGCATATATCAGCTCTAACGCAGCAATAATAGATGCCTCGCTTCTATCGCCTTGCATAATTGCGGGAAAGAGTTTCTTGTAAAAAATTAACCCCTCGCTATTGTGCTCTAGTTGGTTGTGGAAATCTTCGTATCCTGCAGCACTTTGCGATGATATCACTGCAATTCGATTTAAGGGCTCTGCCAGCGACAACTCCTTATTCAAATTAAGTACGCCCTCTTCTTCTAATTGTTTTAGCACCAACATTCGATTGCGTGCAATCTCACCTAATGTGTACGATGGATCGATATCAACCACATTCAATCCCAAACCATAAGTTTCGTGAAAGGCTACAGTTACTCTCACCAACACGGTTATACCAGAAGTAAAGGCTTGTCCAGTTTCTTGCTCAAAATAAGGTTTCAACAAGTTGAAAGTAGAAGCCCAAATAGTACCTCTAGCTTTAGCCACAATAGAGTGTCCGTCTTTTGTTTTTTCGATAAACTCTAAGTAACAATGTCCATTTCGGTGAGGTCTAACATCACTAGTCTCTGCCCGCACCCAGTAAGCAGCATCAAACTCTTGACTTATTGCCTCTTTTATACTGAGATTAAGTTCTAATAACGATAATATATCTTGTTCCATATTATAATAAAGAGGTTATTTAATGTCTGCAATAAAAATAACTATTTTAGCCGTTTAAAGAGAAAAGATCATTTAAATTTTAATGCGAATAGTACACTGACTAAAGGGTGACTGAGCGACTACATACAATTCTTCATTGTTCTTTTTCACACAGTCTGTCAATTCAAAAAGATAATCAGACGATTCAAATTTATCGGAAACAATTATGTTTCCCTTTTCATCTAAAACTCGCAAAAAATAGCTATGATATTCAAACATGGGCTCACTAAGTGTAACTAACAGAAAGTCATCTTCGGCTTTCGTCACATTTATTATTTCTGAAGAGGCGCTATCAGTCTCTAGCTTCAATGTTTTCAACACTTCTTGGTAGGCTATTTCAAAATTAGGTATGCCATACCCAAAGATGGTATCAGGATTATGAAACTGATGAGCCGAACGCCGTACTATATCTATCAGTTCGTTCCGATTCAATTGAGGATTGACCGACCACAACGAACCAATAAGACCCGCCAAAAAAGGAGATGAAAATGAAGTTCCGTTGTCTGACCCAATTTCTCCACCTTGCCCGATAGTTATTGCGCCGCTTCCCACCGACACAAAGTCAGGCTTGATGCGACCATCTGCTGTGGGTCCCGTTGAGCTAAACGACACGATGGTGCTATCTAATGTTACGGCACCAATGGTAAGCATCTTTTCAGAGTCACCAGGCACAGTAATTTTTTGCCAAAATTTATTACCCTCATTCCCTGCACTCCCAACTATCAACATTCCTTTATCGGATGCTAAATCGACTGCTTGAGAAATAAGCGCATTTCTACCCGTTAGCTCTTTGTGTGTATAATCTAGAGCAGAGTCATCAAACTCATTATATCCCAATGATGTATTCACGAGTCTCACCCCTACACTATCGGCATATTCGATAGCAGAAAGCCAATAATCTTCTTCGACAGGAAATTCTGATTGTTCATCTTCCGAGCGGAGCAAATAGTAAGATGCTTTGGGTGCGCTGCCCATTACCTTGTGTGGTAAATTGATTGCCATCGTAGAAAGCACTTTTGTGCCATGATCTAATGAAGAAAACAGGTTGCCATCTGGAACAAAGTTCTTGTGTCCAACTATAAATGAGTGTGCAAATGAAGGAATTACATCCACATTGGTAAAACCAGCATCTATCACTGCAATATCTACTCCTTGACCTAAAAATCCTGCTTTGTGCATGTTGCGGGCATTGTGCAAGTTGAACTGTGGTGCAGAAACACCAAACCAACTATCGTGCAATGTGTCGGTGCTACATTCTACAGTTCGAAGTCTGGGACGCATCCTCTCTTCACCCTCAACAGGTTTTCCACGCCATACAAACTTTACTGAATCAACAAAGTCTAAATCTTCTACATCTCTTATCTGTAAACTATCTGAGCACTGTACTACCAATGTATTGAGCCATTTACTCTCTGCAACAATGGCAACGCCTTGTTCTTTTACCATCCTTTTATAAACTGATGAAACAGGGAAGTCTGTAGCATCAAGATCAACATTTTGCACTATTCTTCTATCAATGGCTTTTTGCGAAAGAAAGGTAAGTGGCTCTGAAACTTGAAACTGAGCAGTGTCTTTATCACTCAGATAGACCCTAAACTTAAAGTTGTTAGTCTCACTTTGACTTACAGCAAATTGAAATTGAGCAACTAATAGAAATAAAATAAGATAGCGCATAGAAATGGTTTTACAATAAAAGCAAAAATACGGATGTTTTGAACAATCTCAAAACATTAGCTTCGAGATTAGTCGTATAAAAAAGAAACACCTATAAAACATATAATACAATTAACAAAAAAATCGCAAGTAAGCATAACAACTCACTTGCGATATCCCTTAAAATTGTACAAAAGGAGCCTTATAAAACAAACTTACAATGTTGGTTCCCAACCTGGTTCGTACTCACGAGCCCAAAGAGCCATAGCGTCTCTATCAAACATGCGTCCCGTTTTGTCATCAATATCAAAACCCTTGTTTATTCTATATGCGATATTAGAGTAGTGAACCATAGCTTGACTAATAACTCCCTCAGCAATATGAGAATTTAAACTTCCTTTGTTTCGGATGGTATCAAACCAATTCACAACATGACCTGTTGTCATGTCGCCCCCACCACCAAGAACATTTCCACCCTCCTTGGATGCAGATTTGTTATCTTTTACTTTTTTACCTGAACGGTCATAAAGAATGTATTTATCTCGGTCAATAAAAACAGACCCCTCGCTACCATAGATTATTGTACCACGGCCACCTCCATAAGTATCATAGCCATTGCGACTTTTACCATCCCAATTGATTACAGCACCATTTGCAAACTTAAATGTAGCAAACATAGTGTCATACATCTCCCATCCATCATCCAAAAAGTGCCTCTTTTCTGCTTGCACATCAGCATGTATAGGATAGTCAACTTGCAAAGCCCAGCGAGCTATGTCTAACTCGTGAGTAGCATTGTTACCAGTTTCTCCTGTACCATAGTCCCAACCATACCAGTGCCAGTTATAATCCCAAGTTTCGGAAGTGTAGTCTCTACGTGGTGCAGGACCTTGAAACAAGTCCCAATCCAATCCTTCTCGCACTGGAGTTTTCTTTTGCAAAGGTACTTCTCCACGTTGATTGGTATAAAAAG
>CAZUHZ010000127.1:0-6180 GCA_964620895.1 uncultured Dysgonomonadaceae bacterium
ACAGAATGTTAAGTAAACCCTCACGTATTGCTGTAAGCTATCTGTGAAGTTTTTTCTTTTAAATGACACTTTTCTTTTTCATTGGTGGTAAAATATGTGTAACTTTGTTTGTGAAAGGGCATTAAGTTTGTCCAAAATGTAGATTTTGCGTGTAATTAAAGAAAGCAGGCAACCAAAACAACTAAATATATGACATATTATCATTTAGGTGAACTTGTACACCGCAGAGCGGAAAAGTACGGGAAAAAGACAGCGATTAAATATCAGACTAAAATGGCGAAAGGAAAGTGGAAAACTCTTTCCTGGAGAAAATTTTCTGAGCAAGTTTTGCAAGCTGCTCATGCCATGGCAGAGATGGGGGTAGAACCCAACGATAGAATTGGTGTTTACTCAGAAAACATGGCTGAATATCTGATTACCGATTTTGGAGCTTATGCCAATAGATGTGTCATGGTTCCCATGTATGCCACGGCTTCTCCCTCGCAGGTAGAATATATTGTGGGTGATGCTCAGATTAAGGTTATTTTTGTAGGCGAACAATTTCAGTATAATCATGCTTATAAAGTGCAAGCTCAGAGCAATATACTTAATAGGCTTATCATCTTCGATCGGAGTGTGGTTATCAATCGTGATGATAAAACATCAATGTATTTCGACGATTTTCTCGCTACTGGTCAAAATGCTCATGCTCAAGCTACTGTAAATGCGCGCATGAAGCAATTGAAAAATACCGATTTAGCTACTATCATCTACACCTCGGGTACTACTGGAGTGCCCAAGGGTGTTATGTTGCTGCATAGCAGCTACAACGAAGCTCTTAGGATTCACGATGTGCGTTTGACGAAAGTGTCAAACAAAGATGTGTCGATGTGCTTTTTGCCTTTAACTCATATTTTTGAGAAAGCATGGACTTATTATTGCATTCATAAAGGTATAACCGTAGCTGTTAATAAAGACCCGCGCAAGATTCAGCTCACTATAAAAGAGATTAGACCAACGCTAATGTCAAGTGTGCCACGCTTTTGGGAAAAGGTTTACACTGGGGTGAACGAGAAAATTAACTCGTCGAGCAAATTCATGCAAAAGGTTTTCAGGCATGCCATTGAAACAGGACACAAGCATAATCTTGACTACCGTAACGAGGGCATTAAGCCACCTCTGTGGTTGTCTGTAAAATTTAATTTCTACAGAGCCACAATCTTCTATATGCTTAAATATGTTGTGGGTATCAATAGAGGCAACATATTTCCTTGTGCTGGTGCACCGTTGTCTGATAATATCAATACTTTCTTACAATCTGTTGATATTCATATTATATATGGTTATGGGCTCACAGAAACAACAGCTACTGTAACCTGTTTTCCATTCAGAGGGTTTAAAATAGGCACTGTGGGTACAGTTATGCCCAGCGTTGAAGTAAAAATAGGGGATGGCGATGAAATTCTTGTTAAAGCTGCTACTGTTATGAGTGGTTATTACAACTTGCCTGAAGAGACTGCTGCTGTTTTCACAGACGATGGGTTTTTCCGCACTGGAGATGCTGGTTATCTTACTGATGAGGGTGAATTGGTTTTGACTGAGCGCATTAAAGACCTTTACAAAACATCTAATGGCAAGTATATTGCTCCACAAATGATTGAAACACGCTTGGCAGAAGACAAATATATAGATATGGTGGCAGTTATTGGTGACGAACGCAAGTTTGTAAGTGGTTTGATTGTACCTAACTATGAAGCGTTGGAAGAATATGCTCGTGAGCATTCTATCCCATTTTCAACAACAGAGGAGCTGGTGGCAAATGAAGAGATAATAAACTTTATGTATGCTCGTATCGAGCTTAAACAAGTCGCATTTACATCGTTCGAGAAAATTAAAAAGTTTGTATTGTTGCCACGGGCTTTCACAATTGAAGATGGAGAGCTTACCAACACGCTTAAATTGCGACGAAAAGTGATTTTAGAAAACTATAGTGAAGAGATTGAAAGTATGTATGTAGAGTAAACTATTGATACAAATAAGTAAAGGGTGTGCTAGTAAATTAAACAGTGCACTCTTTTTTTATTGCTATCTTGTTCTCTTATTACGTGAATTTAATTATAGGAGACAGCTTATTTCTTTCCAATACATGTAGTTGTAATTGTTTACCCATTCTTACCCCTTTTGCTGTGAGGTGTTTTTCAATAGTTTGATAAGCAAGTTCTGGCGTGTTGTTGTCGCTACTAAGGTGGCATAGCCAAATGTTCTTTAAATGGCTTTTGTAGTTTTCTGCAAGAAACTCCGCCGTCTGCTTGTTGCTAATGTGTCCGTAGCCCGATGTGATGCGTTGTTTGAGGTAATACGGGTAGTTGCCATTGCTTAGCATTTCCTCGTCGTAGTTGCTTTCGATAATAAGATGATGTGCTTTGGTGAGGTAGGGAATCATCTCATCGGTCAATCGTCCAATATCTGTGGCTAAAGTCATTTTATGTGTTCCAAATTCAATGTAGTAGCCAGAGTTGTCACCACTTGTACTGTCGTGTGGCACGTCGAACGCTGTGAAGCGAAAATCTTCTATTTGAAAAGGAACGCCTTTTACGATGATTCGTTTTGATGCTCCAATTGGATATTTTATCAGTCGGTGAGTGCTGATGGCTTTATGCACCTCGGTTGTAGCATAGATGGGTATGTGATGACGGTGAGCAAATGTGCCTACCGATTTTATGTGATCCATGTGGTCGTGAGTGATGAGAATGGCACGAATTTGATTGAAATCATAGCCATGTTCTTGCAGACGTTTTCGGATAGTGCGCACACCAATGCCCACATCTACAAGGATGCCATAATCGCCATTGCCAATGAAATAGCAATTGCCACAGCTACCACTACTGAGGCAAAAAAACGTATATTGATCTGATGAAAATAAGTTGTGTTGCATAAGATTGCAAAGTTACGAAATAAATTAAGAGATGAAACTTGAATTTCGTTATTCACATTCTTAGCTTTGTAACTTTCTCTTTTCAACTTCATTAATCAAATTTATTTCAAAATTAATTGTACTATAAGCCACAAAATCACTACATTTGCATTTTGCAATTAATTTAAGTATATTAGTTATAAGTTTTATGATAAAAATTACATTTCCCGACAACTCAGTCAAAGAGTTTGAAAAGGGAATTACAGCTTTGCAAATAGCGCAAAGCATTAGCAGTAGGCTGGCTAGAGAGGTGCTTGCAGCAACTGTTAATGGAGAAACATGGGATTTAATGCGTCCAATCGACGATGATGCTACTATAAACCTATTGAAATGGGAGGACGATGAAGCAAAACATGCTTATTGGCATTCATCGGCTCACCTCATGGCTGAAGCCTTACAAGAGCTATATCCAGGCATTCAATTTGGGATTGGCCCAGCCATCGAAAATGGTTTTTATTACGATGTTGATCCTGGTGAAGGGGTGACAATTCGTGAGTCAGATTTTCCGACGATAGAAAAGAAGATGAAAGAGATAATTGCACGCAAAGAAGAGATAAAGCGTGAAGATATATCGAAGGAAAATGCGTTGAAGTTTTTTGCCGATAAAAATGAAACCTACAAGATTGAGTTGATTGAAGAGTTGGAGGATGGAACAATAACAACCTACACACAAGGAGATTTCACTGATTTGTGTCGTGGTCCTCACTTGCCAAACACTTCATACATAAACGCCGTAAAGGTGTTGACAGCGGCTGGTGCATACTGGAGAGGCGATGAGAATCGCAAACAGTTGACACGCTTGTATGGTATAACTTTCCCTAAAAAGAAGATGCTAGATGATTATCTAGTAATGCTAGAAGAGGCTAAGAAGCGCGACCACAGAAAAATTGGTAAAGAGTTGGAGTTGTTTGCATTTTCTCAAAAAGTAGGTTCAGGATTACCATTGTGGTTGCCCAAAGGCACACAATTACGCCTTCGTTTAGAAGATTTTTTGAAAAAAATTCAGCTCGAGTTTGATTACGAACAGGTAATGACTCCACATATTGGTAGCAAAGACTTGTATGTTACATCGGGGCATTATGCAAAGTATGGTAAAGATTCTTTTCAACCGATTCATACACCAGAGGAAAACGAGGAGTTTTTGTTAAGACCAATGAACTGCCCTCACCATTGCGAAATATATAAGGTGAAGCCACGCTCCTATAAAGACCTACCATTCCGTTTGGCTGAGTTTGGCACAGTATATAGATATGAACAAAGTGGCGAGCTTCATGGTTTAACTCGTGTAAGAGGGTTCACACAAGACGATGCGCATATATTCTGCACACCCGACCAAGTGAAAGATGAGTTTTTGAAAGTGGTTGATATTATCTTTATCATCTTCAATGCATTAGACTTTAAAGATTTTGAAGCACAAATATCGCTGCGTGACCCAGAAGACAAAACTAAATATATTGGAAGCGACGAGAATTGGGACAAGGCAGAGAGGGCTATTATTGAAGCCTGCGAAGAGAAAGGCTTGAAAACTACGATAGAGTATGGCGAAGCCGCTTTTTATGGTCCAAAACTCGACTTTATGATAAAGGATGCTTTGGGACGTCGTTGGCAATTAGGAACCATTCAAGTAGATTACAACCTACCAGATCGTTTCGAGTTGGAATATACTGGAGCTGACAATCAGAAGCACAGACCTGTCATGATTCATCGTGCCCCCTTTGGCTCAATGGAGCGTTTTATAGCTGTGTTGATAGAACACACTGCGGGAAAATTCCCTCTGTGGTTGGCTCCCGACCAAGTGGTGGTGTTGCCCGTGAGTGAAAAATACAACGAATATGCACACTCAGTGCTGAAAGCATTGAAATTGCAAGATGTTCGTGGTGAGGTGGACGATAGAAACGAAAAGATGGGACGCAAGATTCGCGACAATGAGTTGAAACGAATTCCTTACCTGCTTATTGTGGGTGAAAAAGAGGAGTCGAACAACGAAGTGTCTGTTAGAAAACAAGGCGATGGCGATAAAGGAACTATGAAGTTGGAGGTATTTGCCGAAGAATTGAAAAAAGAGATAGATCAGATGCTTAGTAATTAAGAAAAATCTGCTATTTTTGTGCCTTTAGATGTATGAATAGAAGTTGTCGAGAAAATCTCGGCAAATAAATTAATAAACTTACAAAAAATATAATATTACCTTTCTCAGTAAAAAGTACATGATAATGGACTTTGATGAGATAATTTTTAATTAATGAGATATAGACCAAGAAATTCAAGAGATTCAAGAGACCAACATCGGATCAATGATCGCATCCGAGTACCAGAAGTAAGAGTAGTAGGCGACGATGTAGAACAAGGTGTTTACCCAACGAGGCAAGCATTGCAAATGGCTGATGATTTAGGGCTCGATTTGGTGGAGATTTCTCCTACCGCAAAGCCGCCTGTTTGTCGTATTACTGACTACCAAAAATTTCTTTACCAACAAAAGAAGAAGCTGAAAGAGCAAAAGGCTAAAAACATAAAGGTCGTGGTGAAAGAAATTAGATTCGGACCACAAACTGATGATCACGACTATAATTTCAAATTGAGACATGCCATAGGTTTCTTGGAAGAGGGCTCTAAAGTGAAGGCTTATGTGTTTTTCAGAGGTCGCTCAATCATCTTTAAAGATCAAGGAGAGGTGCTATTGTTGCGTTTTGCAAGCGATTTGGCCGATTATGCCAATGTAGAACAGCTACCAAAGCTTGAGGGGAAAAGGATGACACTTATGTTGTCGCCCAAAAAAACTCCATCGGGTCAAAAGAAATAACTAGGAAAGCCGTTTGCGTAGATGCAAGATACCGAGCTCATTTGATATGTATTTCAATGAGTTTGGTGGCGCAGATAGATGCACAAAACATAAAAGCGAGCAACGCTCAAGAATGGGTGGTTAGGAATAAAAAAACTATGAATTGTTACATAGTTGATATTCAGGTGTTAAATGTATCTGCTATCAATAATGTGATGATTAATGTGAGGTAATTGAATATTAATTGTTATCTTTGCACGCTTTTCTATGGAAGTCCTATATGTTTGATGTTCATAGCTATAATGTAAAACGTTGCTTCGAGCAAGTAATTGAATGAAGTAAAACAATTAGCAGAAAAGGGTATAACTCAAACTATAACTAACAGTGAGAAATTAAATTTACATAATAAAGAAAGTAAAGAAAATGCCAAAAATTAAGACTAATTCCG
>CAZUHZ010000128.1:0-6170 GCA_964620895.1 uncultured Dysgonomonadaceae bacterium
TGGGTGCAAATCAAAGACAGTTTTTGACTGCTCTTAAAGAAGCAGAAGCTTATAATGGACCTTCTATAATTATTGCTTATGCTCCATGTATCAGTCACGGACTGAAAAAAGGAATGGGTAGCGCACAATGGGAAGAAAAACAAGCTGTAGAGTCTGGATATTGGCACTTGTGGCGTTACAATCCTGCATTAGAAGATGAAGGTAAGAATCCTTTCATCTTGGATAGTAAAGAGCCAGATTGGAGCAAGTTTCAAGACTTCTTGGATAGAGAAGTGCGTTATACGTCACTTGAAAAAGGATTCCCTGAAGAGTCTGAAGAGCTTTTTGCTGCAGCACAAGAAAGTGCACAGTGGCGCTACAAATCTTATCTACGTATGGTGGCAGCAGATTTCTCTGTTGTTGAAACAGCAGAAGCTGAATAAGTGTTGTAGAACTACAAACTAAATAAATAATCAACAAAAGCGACTATCAAAAGTCGCTTTTGTTGTCTCTATTAATCCCAAAAATAATGTTATCTTTGTATATTAAAAATAGGTTGCAACAATGAAAATCCAAATTATAAATGGGCCCAACTTAAACCTTCTAGGAAAAAGAGAACCTGAGGTTTATGGAAGCCAATCGTTTGACGCATATCTTGAGCTATTGAAACAAAAGTATGACTCTCTCGAATTAGATTATTATCAATCTAATATTGAAGGAGAAATTATAGACAAAATACATGAGGTGGGATTTAGTTATGATGGTATTGTGCTAAATGCTGGTGCATATACTCATACTTCAGTAGCAATAGGTGATGCAGTCAAATCTGTTGATACACCTGTTGTAGAGGTTCATATCTCAAATGTGTATTCTCGCGAAGAATTCAGACGCATCTCACATATATCTTCTTCTTGTGTAGGGATAATAAGTGGTTTTGGGCTCAACTCCTATAGCTTGGCAATAGATGCCCTAGCCGAGATGATTGGCAATAAATAAAACTCTCTTTAATAGATAACTTATAATACAAAAATAAATTATGCTTAAACATACAAAAATAGTAGCTACAATATCAGATAAGAAATGCGAAGTTGATTTTTTGCAACAACTATTTGATGAAGGAATGAATGTGGCTCGATTAAATTCTGCTCATCTTGATGACGAAGGTTTGATGAAAATTATTACTAATGTACGTCAAGTTTCTAATCGTATCGGATTGCTGATAGATACGAAAGGTCCTGAAATTAGAACAACTATTGCCGAAGAAGATATTCATCTTAAAACAGGAGATGTAATTCGTGTAGAAGGAAATCCTGAGGGCATCTCTTCCAAGGAGGTGATTTATATTTCATACCTCAATGTTACAGAGCGTATGAAGGTGGGCAAAAATATTTTGATTGATGATGGAGAGGTTGACCTAAAGGTGGTAGAGGTTCATGATAATTATTTAATCTGTGTTTCTCAAAATGCTGGTATCGTTGGTAGTCGTAAAAGTGTAAATATTCCCGATATACGCATCGATTTACCTTCATTGACAGAGATGGATATTCACAACATTTTATTTGCAATCAAAAATGATATTGATTTCATCGCACACTCGTTTGTAAGAAGCAAACAAGATGTTTTAGATGTTCAAAAAATACTGGATGAGCATAATAGTCATATAAAGATTATTGCAAAAATTGAAAATCAAGAGGGGGTTGACAATATAGATGAAATTTTGGAAGCTGCTTATGGTATAATGGTTGCACGTGGCGACTTAGGTATTGAAGTTGCACAGGAGAAAATACCTGCTATCCAGCGTTCAATGATTCGTAAAGCAATTCATCATAAGAAGCCAGTGATTGTTGCAACACAAATGCTTCACTCAATGATACATAATCCTCGCCCAACGCGTGCAGAGATTACAGACATTGCTAATGCAATTTATTATAGAACTGATGCAGTAATGCTGAGTGGTGAAACAGCTTACGGTAAATATCCTGTGGAATCTGTACGAACAATGACTCAAGTTGCTAGAGAATCAGAGAGGTCAAGGTTGTCGGAAAATGATATTCGTGTTCCAACAGCAGGAGATGATAGAGAGGTAACTTCGTTCTTAGCCAAACAAGCTGTAAAGTCGGCTGCTAAGTTAAATACAAAAGCTATTGTAACAGATAGCCATACTGGTAGAACTGCTCGTGTGTTAGCTGCATTTAGAGGTTCAAGACCTGTGTTTGCTATGGCAACTAGTGAGCGTCTTGCGCGCGAGCTTTCATTGTCTTATGGAGTTTGGGCTGAGTATCAACCTGGAGATGGCATCGAAAACACAAAAGAGAGTAGAAGAGCTTACTATGAAGATGCGCTTAAAAAGCTAATCGCTAATAAGATGATTGATAAAGACGATAGAGTTGCATATATTGGGGGAAGCTTTGGAGAAACAGGAGGTACAACATATTTGGATATTAATGAAGCAAGCAAAGTGCTTGAAGCTAGAGAGAAATACAATTTGCCTGATTATACACTTTAACTATAGGGATAGATGGATGAGGTTAAAATAGAAGAGTATATTCTTTCTCATATCGACCCTGAACCCGAACTGTTGAAGAGAATGACTCGTGAAGCACATGTGAAGCTGTTGCATCCGAGAATGATATCTGGTAATATTCAAGGGCGACTTCTTAAGATATTAACTTCTATACTTAAACCTCAAAACATCCTTGAGATTGGCACTTATACAGGTTACTCAGCATTATGCCTTGCCGAGGGTGCTCCCTCTACTTCTAAGATTGTAACCATAGAAGTAGATGACGAAATAGAGAGTTTTATAAGAAGGTATCTTGATGAATCTGAATATGGAGATAAGATAGATTTGATAATAGGAGATGCTCTGGAGCTAATGCATGACTTTGATGATAATTACTTCGATTTAATTTTTATTGATGGCGATAAGAGAGATTATATTGCCTATTATGATATTGCTTTTAATAAACTGCGAAAAGAAGGTGTTATCTTAGCAGATAATACACTGTGGAGTGGGAAAGTGATTGACGAAAAATACCAAAAAGATAGTCAGACAAAGGGAGTTTTGGAGTTTAACAATCACATACAAGAAGATATACGAATAGAAAAAGTGATTTTACCTATTCGCGATGGCTTAACAATAATAAGAAAGAAATAAACAATTGTACAATGGAATCTAATAGACTAGAAAAAATAAATCGTTTAATCTTGAAAGAGTTGAGCGAAATCTTTTTACTTGAAACAAAGAAAATGCGTGGAGTGCTTATTTCAGTTACTCATGTACGTGTAACCCCTGACTTGGGCATGGCTCATGCATATTTGAGTTTTTTTCCTTCAGGAAAAGGCGAAGAGCTACTTGCAAATATAAACAGTAATATTAAAAGTATAAGATTTAATCTAGGCAAACGTGTTGGTCAGCAGTTGCGTGTTGTGCCAAATCTAGAGTTTCACTTAGATGATTCCTTGGATTACCTAGATAATATCGACAACCTGTTGAAAGATTAAATTGTTTTGAATCTACCCATATTTATAGCTAAAAGATACCTGTTCTCAAAGAAATCGCATAATGCTATTAATGTGATTTCCCTTGTGTCGGTTTGCGGTATTGCTGTGGCAACCATGGCTATGATTACTGCATTGTCTGTATTTAATGGTTTCGGAGATTTGGTTGAAACTACTTTTAGTGCTTTTGACCCTGAGCTGAAAATAACAACAGTTAAAGGTAAGGTTTTTGATTATCAAACAGCTGATTTCGAGAAAGCTTTGCAAAACTCTGATATTGACTATATTTCAGAATCGTTGGAGGATAATGTCTTGTTTAGGTACAATAACAGACAAGTACCTGTAATTTTAAAAGGGGTGTCCGAAGATTTTAAATATTTGACCCAGATGGATAAGTTAATCATTGATGGGTCTTTTAGATTAAGGGAAGATGTGGTAGATTATGCAACACTAGGATCGGGTTTAGCATATACTTTGGGTGTTCGTCCTGGATATGTTGACCCGATTGATGTTTTTGTTCCAAAACGGAATGTGAGAGTAAATTTAGCAAACCCCTCTACAGCATTTGCACAAGGCAGTGTTCAGGTTGGGGGAGTGTTCAATCTAAATCAGCCTCAATTTGATGAGCAAATGGCGATAGTGCCTATCGAGCTTGCTCGAGTTTTGTTTCGATACAGTAATGAGGTATCATCGTTAGATGTTAAACTGAAAGAAGGAGCTTCTGCTAAGAGGGTGAGTCAGAGTATTGCTAAGCTCATTGGGGATGATTTTTTGGTAGAAGATAGGTTTGAGCAGCAAAAAGAATCTTATCGCATGCTACAGATTGAGAAATGGGTTACTTTTTTCATTCTCTCTTTTATCCTTATTATAGCTGCTTTTAATGTGGTAGGTCCTCTTTCAATTCTTATCATTGAGAAAAAGAATGATATTAAAATCTTAAAGAGTATGGGCGCAGCCGATGATTCAATCGCAAAAATATTCTTGTTTGAGGGATGGCTAATATCTTTCTCGGGTATTATAGTTGGTATTGTTTTAGGAGTAGCCATTAGTTTTTTGCAACAGCACTTTGGGCTTTTAAAACTAGGCAACACACCTGGTGCTTATCTAGTTGATGCATATCCAGTTATTGTTAAGTTCACCGATGTGTTACTCACCTTCATTATTGTTTGTGTTATTTGCATCTTAGCTATAGTCTATCCAATTCAAAATCTTAAAAAACAGTTAGCCACAAAAGCTTTTAATTAAACAAAAAACAACACTTTTCTCAGATTTTAAAAACTAACAAAATGAATATTGCAGTCGTAGGAACGGGTTATGTGGGATTAGTATCAGGTGCATGTTTTGCTGAAATGGGATTGAATGTAACTTGCATTGACATTGATTCTAATAAAATAGAGATGCTAAACAGAGGAGAAATTCCGATTTATGAACCAGGATTGAAAAGCATTGTAACCAAGAATCATAAGGCTAACCGTTTACATTTTAGTACAGATTTGCAATCTGTTATAAATGATATTACTATTCTTTTTATTGCTGTTGGCACTCCTTCTGACGAGGAGGGGAATGCTGACTTGACCGCAGTATATTCAGTGGCTGAATCTATTGCAGAAAGTATGCAAGATTACTTGCTTGTAGTGACAAAAAGCACTGTCCCTGTTGGAACAACAGCAAAAGTTAAAAAGCTGATAGCAGAAAAACTTATTGATAGAGGTTTAGGGCATATTGAATTTGATGTTGCCTCTAACCCTGAATTCTTAAAGGAGGGTGCTGCTGTTAGTGATTTTATGAGCCCCGATAGAGTAGTGGTTGGAGTTGAAAATGATAGAGCAAAAGAAATTATGTCAAAACTCTATCGTCCATTTCTGTTGAACAACTTCAGGGTTATATTTATGGATATCCTATCGTCAGAAATGACAAAGTACGCTTCTAATGCTATGTTGGCAACCCGCATTAGCTTTATGAATGATATTGCTAATTTGTGCGAATTGGTTGAGGCTGATGTTTCAATGGTAAGACGTGGAGTTGGTAGCGACTCTCGTATTGGGAAAAGTTTTTTATATCCTGGAGCAGGTTATGGTGGAAGTTGTTTCCCAAAAGATATAAAAGCACTTATAAAGACTGCTAAGGATTATGGTTATCAGATGAGAATTTTAGAAGCTGTTGAAGAGGTAAATAATAATCAGAAAGAAATACTCTTCCGCAAACTGCAATATTACTTTGATAATCAAATCAGTGGTTTGGCTGTTGCTGTTTGGGGTTTGTCTTTTAAGCCAGGAACGAACGATATGCGAGATGCTCCTTCAATCAATTTAATAAACAAACTACTCGAACATGGAGTAAAGGTTCGGGTTTATGATCCAGCAGCTATGGAGGAAGCTAAGGCTCATTTTGGTGACAAGGTGGAATATGCAACCGATATTTATGATGCTTCCAATAATGCTCACGCAATAATATTGGTTACTGAGTGGAAAGAGTTTAGATTGCCTAATTGGGGGTTGCTCGCTAAAATTATGGAGAAGCGTGTTGTCTTAGATGGTAGAAATATATATAATGAAAATGAGCTTGTTTCTAATGGTTTCACTTATACTCGAATAGGAAAAATATAACAGATTGCTTGTCACAGTAGTGTAAGGATAATAAACTTTTAAAATCCAATTCTTATTATCTTTTTCTGCTCAAATTTGTATTTT
>CAZUHZ010000129.1:0-6150 GCA_964620895.1 uncultured Dysgonomonadaceae bacterium
GAAGCCACAGGCGTATTAACCCGTATTATTCACGTTTTTAGCTTTGCGTAGATGCTGGGGCGTCGAACTCCGCGGATATAGGCCACTATTTCAAGGAGTTTGCAACGAAGCAGATGCGTAAAGATAAAAGCGAACATACCCAAAACTGGGTGTAAATATCAAATTGTTATAAATCAATAAGTTGTTGATTAATAGATGATATTGCGCTTGTTAACAATAATGTGATGAATAATGCGGGTTAAGCTCGATAGGAGGCATTAAAGATTTGCTTACAGCAAAGGATAATTAAAACACACGTTTAGCATAAATCAATAAAACCAAAAAATATGGCAGTAGGATTAGAGTACATTAGTTTGATAGTACCCATCGATAAAATTGAGCAATACTATCCAGGCGGATTCGAAAAATACAAGAGCGACCACAAGCCCTCTATAGGCGGTAGCATTTGGTATGACGACTACTTGGTGAGAGACGGAGCAATGAACAATTACGATGTGGGGCGGCTCATAAGAGAGTGGGAGTCTTATGGATTGAAGGGAGTGGTAGAGGTGGATGGTGTGAAACAGTGGAAAGACCTTTGTGTGGTAGATTATTTTGGTGGCGCCACACTGCCCTGTTTTTGGTTGAAATCGAAAGATAGTTCGGTATCGCACATCAACGATGAGTCGAAACTAGTAATCCATAGAAACAACCTGTGGGACGGAAAGATAAGTCTATTCAAACCCATAGAGTGGTTAAAACTGTTTCAAATAGCATCTGATGAAAAAGACAAATTGGAGTTGAGAAAACTACGAAAAGAGATTTTTCAGCAAACCATTCAAATTGTAAAACAAGCAGCGTATTCGCTCGATGGCGAAGATATACAGATAGATAACGCTACAATAACCAAAGAGACTGTTTTTTATACCCAACCTAAACATTTAACCCCTTCAGAGTCTGACGTATCAACAAAATTTGCCGTTATAGAAGCTGATTGCATCGAGACTTCTCAACTGCTCGAAAAAGCTGGATACAGTGTATGCATGCTGAATATGGCAAACAGACAAAACCCTGGAGGTGGTGTGTGGAGTGGTGCTGGCGCACAAGAAGAGAATCTGTTTAGACGTAGCAATATGTTGTTGTCACTCTATCAATTTATCGATTATGCCAATGAATACGGAATTGAGCAAAACGCAGAGCACAGCTACCCCCTAAACAGAGAAGCAGGAGGAATCTACACCAAAGATGCTACTATATTCAGAGGGTCGGAACAAAATGGATACTGCTTGCTCAAAAATCCATTTAAACTCTCCGTTGTGAGTGTTCCGGCTATAAACGGGCCAAAGATCGACCTCATCAATCGCTATTATCGCATTACCAAAGAGTTGATAGAGCCTAGTAGAGAAAAGATTAGAACCATCCTCAGAATAGGTGCAGCACACCATCACGACTGTTTGGTGTTGAGCGCATTTGGCTGTGGTGCATTTCGCAATCCTCCGCAGCATATAGCCGAGCTGTTTAAAGAGGTTTTTGATGAACCCGAATTTGCCAATCAATTCAAACTGGTGGTCTTTTCAATAATTGACGACCACAACGCATGGCGCGACCACAATCCTGAGGGGAATGTGATACCGTTTAAGAGGGTGTTTGATCAGTAGAGTCAATAGTAAAAGGGTAAGGGGCTCGCTGGCGCATGGTCTGCAACTTGTGTGCCTTTATTTAGAATATCTCTTATACACTGCCACTGTAGAGATGCAATGCATTGCGTCTCGAACATTGTGCAACACCCATAACAATATACATACCAATCAAATTAAAACCCACCAAATGAAAAAAACCCTTCCCTTCCTCCTCCTTCTCCTCCTACTAACAACCCTAGTTGCCAACAGTCAAACCATCCAATCTAGCAACTACAGCACAAAAGGCTATATCCGCACCGATGGTACTATACAGAATAGCAGTTATAAAACAGTAGGCTATATCCGCTCGAATGGCACTATCCAAAATAGTAGCTACAGCACCATTGGCTATATTCGCTCGAATGGCACTATTCAAGATAATAAATATACTACTGTGGGTTATGTGCGAAAAAATGGCACGGTGCAGAACAGCAGTTACACCACTGTGGGCTACATAAAAGACAATGGCACTGTGCAAAGCAGCAGATACACTACCCTTGGGTATGCACGAGGCGTGAAGAAAGAGTGGGCGGCTGTGGTGTTTTTCTTTTTCAAGTTTGAGTAAATGGTCAGTAGTTGATATCGCCCTTGTAGTAGAGACACAATGCGCTGCTTGTCAAAACATTGTGCAATAAAGTTTGTGCACCGCTCTAGTAGAGGTGTTGTGTGCACTGTATTGCCCCTATTGTCTGTCTTCTTATTCATTGTCCATTACCTCATACAAACCTCAACCCCCAATGAACATATAAATACCCTAATTGTTAGATTAATACCCTGTAAGCTGCTGTTGCTTTAATGCACAATGCGTATTATTTACTGACGCATTTATCAATAAAATTGCGCTGAATAATGCGGGATAAAACTCTGGTTATAACACAATTAAAAGAAAAACAATAAGAATGAAGAAATACAAATTGGCTATCATAGGTAGTGGGTCGCTAGGGAGCATTATTGCGCGGTTTGTTTCGGAGCAAATGCGTGATGAGTATGAAATACTGGGTGTGCAAAGTGGTAGCATAGAAAATGCAGTGAAATTGGCAACAGAGATAGGTTGTAAGGCATATAAAACGTTAGATGAGGCAATTGGCGACAAGCCAGACTTCATCATCGAAGCTGCATCGCCCGATGTGTTCAAAGAAATTGGAGTTGAAATATTAGCTAATGGCATCAGTTTAATTCCTCTGTCGGTAGGTGCTCTTGCCGATAAGGATTTTTACAACACTATTAAAGCAACAGCACTGGCGAATAATTGCAGGGTTCATATCCCAGCAGGAGCAGTGGGAGGCTTCGATGTCTTGCGCGCATCCATGTTGATGGAAGATGCAGAAGTAAGCATTACTACTGAAAAGTCGCCAGAGTCGTTAAATGGAGCTCCATTTTTAGAAGGTAGAGCGTTATCAGAAGAGAAAACAGAAGAGATATTCAATGGTTATGCAAAAGAAGCGATAGAGCATTTTCCCGAAAATGTAAATGTGGCAGTCACCACGGCCTTGGCTACCACAGGAGTTGAGCATACCAAAGTGTCTATCAATAGTATTCCGGGGTTCGAGAGCAACAAGCACGAGATAAAACTAGTAGGAGAAACAGTACGTGTGAAGGTTATAGTTGAGACAACACCCTCTGCCGTCAACCCTAAATCTAGCACGCTGGCTGCATATAGTGTGATTGGAGTACTTAAAAATTTGGTGTCGCCTATTGCTTTTTGATGTAAATGATTGATGGTCTGTAGTAAATCTGTACATCATCAATTGTTGAATAATGTACAATAGATTTGCTCAATATTGAGCCATAATTATTAAAACCAAAAGTGCCATGTTGTTAGATATAAACGGAAATGTTTTGAGTAGTCCAATCGATCAAAGTCCTATGATAGATAATTGGGAAGAATATATTATCTATACAAAGAATACCCATTTGTGTAATTTCATAAAACAGGAGTTGCTTAAAAGAATAAGTTCGAAAAAAAGAGAGGGTGTGTTAGTTATTGATTCCACAGTTTTTATAGGACATTTTCTTCGAGAGCTAAGTGTAAATGACAATTTTTACCAGCAATTTAGAGTTGCTTTCTCTAAATTAGACAGTAGTTTAGTTTTAGGTATGCAACTATATATGCTTTTGCTTGAAGATGATAAGAAATGGACGTTTTTAAAATCCGAAAAGGACGACGCTGTTTTTACGAGTGCAAGCTATGTTTTTTTGAGTGGGTGATGGAGGGGGTGTGGGGTATGTGGTTCCTCGCACACCGACGGTTACTGAGCGGATCCGAAGTGTTGCAAATCGGCGCGAGCAGTGTTTATCAACATTCCGATTCCAGTCGAAATGCCATTCAACTATCAATTTCGTTTTCGACTGCAGTCGAAATGGCATTTAACTGTCAATTTCGTTTTCGACTCGAGTCGAAAACGATTTCAACACTTGATTTTCATTTTGTTTTGAGTCGAAATGCGTTTTAACTCATGAAACTGGTTTCGACTAGCGTCGAAATGAATTTCAACACCTTATTTCCATTTCGATTGTAGTCGAAACCGCAATCCACTCTTGTTTTTACTTTCGACTGTAGTCGAAATGAGTTTCAAGGCTTGTTTGCCAAATTGATGGGAGTGGAAGGGCTAGTGACGGTTATTTACCTTCGGTGACGATTGGTTACAGTAAAGGTGACGATTGATACTTCTGATAATCAAGCTGTTGACGATAAATGCTATTAAAACCAACATTACATATATATATATAACTATTATATTTTATCTTTTTATGTGCGTACTTTTAATGTTATTGTATTTATCGTCAACTAGTTGATAGACAAGTTAATCAATCGTCACCTTAATCGTCATTAACCGTAATTGTTCGTCACTCTAATTCAATTTATCGTCACCTTTCCCTAAAAAAGACAATCCTAATGATTTGTCTTTGTTATTGACCTCTTCATTGGCGCTACTTTTATTCACATTATCAGAGAAAATCCATTCTCTATCTTTAGGATAATACTGCACATCTATGTTTTGCTTTTTGATATAAGCATCAATCATTTTTTTGGTATTCCCTTTATGGAAAAATTTCTCATTCCTTAAAGATGATTTGGTTCTATACTCTGTGATAAAGTCGCCATATTTGAATTTGCCCATCCCTCTCATCACTTCAAATATTCTTTCAAACTCATCCAATACAATGTCATTTGAGAAATAGACCCAGTAGTTATCCTCGTCTTTCGAATAGGTTACTCTTTCTAGTCCAGTGATAAGAAATTGCATACAACATGCTACTAAGAACTCAAAAAATCGTTGCCACTGCTCACTATCCCAATCATCAAAGAAGTTGTATCCAAAATGATCTGTTGGTCTATGCTCCTTGTTCCAATAATTCGAGAATTTGTACTCCACAAATCGTCTGTTAAAAGAGTCTTCGTCTTCGTCGTATCTCAAAATCTGGTTGGTTGTGAATACAAACTTGGGTGTATCTTTAAAAGAGATGGTTACAGCAGCAGTTCCTTTTCTTTCGGCTCTTATATCGCCAGTTATATCGGCAAAGAGCTTATAAAGGTCTAGCTTGGTTGACAGCTCATCCATTATATACACATCGTGGTATTTTTCTAGGTCGCCATACACATGGGCATAAGTGGGGTTGAACTTTGCTCCGTCTCTAAAGATGGAGCATCTAACCATCTTAAGAGCCTCGGCAAGTAGGGATTTTCCACGTCCTCCTTTCCTGTTATCGCTAGATGTACCCTCGTCTGTAAAGATTATTCCAAATGCATTGGCTGGGTCTTTATGATTGCTTATTAAGTAACCGATCATTGAGTAGAAAGCTCTCACATCGTTCACCTCTTTCGATGTAAGCTCATCTGTCTCTCTTCCAATAATGGCATAGATAAGAAACTTCTCAAAATCGCCAATTGCTCGCTTATCCATATCAAAGGGCGTGAAGATGTGCTTTTGCGACTCAATATTGTCGATAAAAAACCCAATCTCTTTACTCGTGTAGTCCACCATCTCCAATCCCCTTTTGCTTACTTTACACACTCCATTCTTAAAAGGGAGGTAGATAGCATCTTTGCTGTCGCGATGCAAATTGTAGGGCTCGCCCTTCATCAATTTCCAACTGTTTTCTATCTTCACTCTATCTCTCACCAATTGATTTTCGATCTTTGCTTTGTGTGCTGGGTGATTGATATGCTGTTTTAAAAAAGCAATTGTTTCCGTTTTATAGTTGAAAGCTTTTAGAATTTTCCGCCTGTTTCTAATGATATTGATGGTGTCGTTACCCTCTTCAGATATCCGCATAAACCCCTCTTGCTTGTATAACTTCACTAGTTGAGAAGCATCTATCGTAGGTTTGTTTTCTATAATTCTATAGAAATCAATCTTATCATTCTCTTTGCCTGCTTTCTCTCTTTCATTATAAGCATTGAACGATGGTTGCTTTTTGCCATATCCCATGTCTAACAGTTTCCTGTGAGCCTCTTTGTAGTTTCCACCACACTCTAGTGTCGAAAACA
>CAZUHZ010000130.1:0-6142 GCA_964620895.1 uncultured Dysgonomonadaceae bacterium
AATTCTCAATTCTCAATTTTCCACCCACCCCACACACATCTCATAGTATTTGCCATTTTTTTTGCAAAGACTATATAAACAATCTTTGGTGTGTGTTAAAACATTTCATATTTGCCTACTTTTTTATTACTTTTATAGCCATTCTAAAAAAGAAGTGTTCGTGACAAATCTTTCTAAAATAAAATCATTGATATGTTTAAAAAGACAGTTTTTATCCTCAGTTTAACATTGTTGTTTTCTTATGCTTTTGCTCAAGAACAAGATGCAGAGAAGTTTAATTTCTCTCACGGTCCTTACATTCAAGATGTGAGTGAAACGGGTGTTGCAATAGTTTTCACAACCAGCCTGCCATCTTTTTCGTGGGTAGAGCTAACTGATAATGAAGGCAATAACCAGAACTTTTACACCATTGAGCATGGTATGAAAATGGCTAACAACACATTTCACACAATACGAATTGATAATTTGAGTCCTGCAAAAGAGTATGCTTATCGGCTATACTCTAAAGAGATAACAGAGTTTGAGCCATATTCAGTTGTGTATGGCGACTCCATAACTTCCAAGTCGTATCGCTTTTCCACTTTAGACACTTCGGCCGATGAAGTGACCTTTATAGAGATTAGCGATATTCATGGTAGTAACGATAATTTGGAGAAACTGCTTTATCATGCAGACATTGATGCAGCAGACATGATTATTTATGCTGGAGATATGATGGATTATTATGCAACAGAAGATCAACCATTCCATAACTTTATAGATAAAAGTGTAGAGATATTTGCTAGCGAAAAGCCTTTTTGGCTGGTGCGTGGCAACCATGAAACACGTGGTAGGTATTCGCGCAATCTGTTTCGTTACTTTCCCCGAGAAGACAACAGCTATTATTATACTATGAAGCAGGGACCTGTGTTTTTTGTTTTTCTAGATAGTGGTGAGGACAAACCCGATGAACACGAGGTGTATGCAGGATTGAACAATTTTGACGATTACAGAAAAGAACAGGCGCAGTGGCTTCGCCAAGTGGTAGCATCCGATGAGTTTAAAAACGCACCCTACCGCATAGTGGTTACTCATATCCCCCCTATGGCTGAAGGGTGGCATACTGTACAACATATTACTAAAGAGTGGTTGCCCATATTAAACGATGCTAATATCGACTTGATGCTGGCTGGACACATGCATAGATACGAACATTTCCCCAAGAATCAAGATATTTATGCTTTTCCACTAATTATAGGCAGTAACAACACAGCAACAAAAGTAGAAGTTAATAAAAAGAGAGCTAGCATAAAGGTTTTTAATGTGGATGGGGAGATAATAGATGAGGTAGAACTCTAAGTTTTCGTATTTAAAATTTTCTTGTGGCGTTGTTTTTATGTAAGTTTGATTATAGTATTAAACACACGCCATTTTTTTTAAACAACATATTATTCATTTGTAAAAATTATCATTATGAAAAAATTAGGAAATAGACTATTATTATTGATGTTAGTCTTCACTGTTCACTCCTCCCTGTCGGCTCAGTCTGCCAACAAAGGGTCGGAAGTAATTGGCAGATGGGATCTTACCATTGTTATTGAGGGGGATGATTTGGCTGACCTTGGACTCTTTAGACATGGCTTGATGGATACCGCAGGGTTTCCCGGATGGTTGGAGGTTAATCTATCAGGGTTTTCCACCTTAGTGGGTCGTTATGTGGGCTATGAAGGAAGCTCACGCCCTATTTCTGAAGTTCACTATTCAGCAGAAACAGGTAAATATCATTTCACCATTCCGCCACAATGGATGGATATTGAAGACCTTTATTTTGAATTTGCGTTAGACAACAACCAACTGAAAGGCACGATGATGCTCGACGGTCATGAGTTGGAGTGGACTGGTGTGAGAGCTCCGAGTCTTGTTCGCGAAGAACCTCCTATTTGGGGAGATCCTAAAAATTTGCTCGACGACAACCTCTCAAGATGGATTATTCCAGCCAACAACAAGTTTAAAATGGTGGATGGAGTATTGGTAAATCCTGAAGTGGGTGGTAATTTGATAACTAATGAGCAGTTTGATGATTTTAAACTAAGTGTTGAGTTTCGTTATCCCGAAGGAAGCAACAGTGGAATATATTTGCGCGGAAGGTATGAAGTTCAGATTGAAGATAGTCCAGTGGATAAGCCAAGCACCATTAGTATTGGTAGTATCTACGGATTTATCGAACCATCTGTTTATGCAGCCAAAAAACCTGGCGAATGGCAAACATATGAAATTACATTAGTAGGACGCAACGTAACCATTGTGCACAATGGCATTGAGGTGATTTCAAATCGACCCATTCCTGGTATTACTGGCGGATCGCTTAACAGCAATGAGGGAACACCTGGTCCGATTATGATTCAAGGTGACCACGGACCTGTTGAGTTCCGCAAGTTTGTTATCACTCCTGCGGTTAATTAGTCTTTGTAAGAAAACGCCAAAGACTCGTAAATTGGTAGTTTTCTGGCAAACACTAATTAGCTTTGTATTTAATCACAGAAAAGATAGATGGGGATATTCTTGCGAAAGAGTATCCCCATTGATTTGAATTATAACAGGTCTTACAACCTCTTCAACGACTCCTTAATGATAGCTTCCACTGTAGAACCCGGAAGTTCTTTCGCCACCTTTGCCACTACCTTTTGCGATTTCACTTGTGTGAAACCCAACATTACCAATGCCGAAACAGCTTCATGTTCTAATACAGGGGCTGCAACTTTACCTAGGTTTGCTTGTTCGCCTTCGTCGCTAAATTTGATTTTATCTTTCAAGTCAACAATAATACGTTGAGCTGTTTTTATGCCAATGCCTTTTACAGACCTGAGTGTATTCACATCTTCAGATACGATGGCAGCTTCCACCTCTCTAGAACTAAGTGAAGAGAGCATTACCCTAGCGGTGCTCGGACCCACACCCGACACGCTAATGAGATGCATAAATACTTCGCGCTCATGTTTGTTGATAAATCCGAATAGCACAAAAGCATCTTGGCGCACCGATTCGTAGATATATATCTTGGCAGTATTTTTGTCGCTAATAGCACTGTAGGTTTGTAAAGATATGTGTGCCAGATAGCCCACACCATTGCAGTCTATTGTAACAGTTGCTGGGGTTAGGTCGGCAACTTCACCTTTCACGTAATCAATCATAGTCTCTTATATATTTAATTTGATATTATTTTTTTAAAACTTATGTCCCAATGCCAAACCTCCTTCGCTGGTCTCTTTATAAAGCGAGGGAATGTCGTGGCCTGTTTGTTTCATCACCTCAACAACTCTATCGAATGACACCCTGTGAATACCATCTGTAAACGATGAGTATAAATTGGCATCCAAAGCACGAGCTGCAGCATAAGCATTGCGTTCGATACAAGGTATTTGCACCAATCCACACACAGGGTCGCATGTCATACCCAAGTGATGCTCCAATCCCATTTCGGCAGCATACTCTATCTGTGCGGGGCTTCCACCAAATAGTTGATTGGCAGCAGCGGCAGCCATGGCACAAGCAACACCTATTTCACCTTGACAACCAACCTCGGCACCCGAAATGGAGGCATTCTTTTTTACTATATTGCCAAACAACCCAGCTGTAGCCAAGGCACGTAATATTTGTTTCTCTCTAAAGCCCCGTGTCTCTTCAAGCAAATACAACACAGCAGGTATCACACCACACGAACCGCAAGTAGGTGCTGTTACAATAACCCCTCCAGCAGCATTCTCTTCTGATACAGCCAAGGCATAAGAAAAGACCAATCCTCGTGATTGCAACGATTCTTTGTAACCTCTTGCTTTGATATTATATGCTGCGGCTTTTCGAGCTAAACCAAGAGGACCCGGCAATACTCCTTCATTTTCCAATCCTCTTTCTACTGCAGCTCTCATTGCACGCCACACCTCTCTCAAATAATCCCATATTTCTGCACCTTCGCACTCCTCTACATACTCCCAATAAGTCTTGCCTGTAGCTTCGCACCAATTCATGATTTCATCGATAGAGTTCATATCATATATTTCTCTATCGTCGCTTTCCGTAAGACCTATGGTTCTTTCTCCATCGGAGAGGGCGCCTCCACCAACACTATACACGGTCCAACTATCAGTTGTCTGTTTATCTTTATCTAAACTCTCAAACCTTAGCGCGTTAGGATGGAATGGCAGAAAAGTTTTTGGCAACCACTCAATTTCTGTTGGAGCAATTGGCTCTAAAATTTTTAATATGGCTACATCGGTAAGGTGACCTTCGCCTGTGGCAGCAAGGCTACCATATAGAGTAACTTTGTATGCATGGCTTTGCGGATTCTTTTCAGAAAAAAGCTCTGCTGCATGCTTGGGTCCCATGGTGTGACTGCTTGAAGGACCATTGCCGATTCGAAATAGCTCTTTTAATGATTTCATGTTGTTTTTCGTACTAAATACTTTGCCGAATGAAATTGTCTAACGCAAAGTTAGCGAATAAAATTTACAATTTGACATTTCAGTAATTCTCTTATTAATTGATTGTAAGCTCAATTAGTAAATACTACACCAAATAACTCTTTGTATCAGTAAGCACCACTTCACTTATTGTCTCTGAAATTATTTCAAATGTTAAACCATTATCAAAAAATGACGTCAAATGGATAAACAGGAAAGATAAACTTCTTAAAACCCTACAGATATGAAAACAATAATGAGATTTAGTATTATAGTGTTGTTGGTAGGACTAACATCATGCTATACAGAAAGAAGAATGGTTAGTGCACAGGGGAGTTCACAAATAAGTTTCCAGACCTTTTATGATGAATTGTCACCCTATGGACAATGGATTGAAGACTACAACTATGGATACATGTGGATACCTCACGTGAATAGAAATTTTCAACCTTATGCATCTGATGGATATTGGACAATGACCAACTACGGAAACACATGGGTATCTAACTACTCATGGGGTTGGGCTCCTTTTCATTATGGTAGATGGCTATACGACGATTTCCTTGGCTGGGCATGGATTCCAGGATACGAGTGGGCTCCTGCATGGGTTAGTTGGAGAAGTGGCGGTGGGTATTATGGTTGGGCTCCTTTAGGTCCAAGAATGCGCGTAAATGTGAATATAAACATCCCATGGTCTCATTGGACATTCTTACCTCAAAGACATATGTATGGACGCTCTATGCACTCATATTACAATAGAGGGAACAGGAATTTCTATCAACAGACAACTATAATAAACAACACTAACATATATAACAACAACACCTATTATAGCGGACCAAGTGCTAGAGACGTGGAACGATCAACTGGAAGAAAAGTTTCAGTAAGAAATGTAACTAATTCGGGAAGAGCAGGAAGAACAAGCGTAAGTAATCGCTCGGTAAACGTGTATCGTCCTGAAGTTGTTAGAAACACAGAAAGAAGCGCACGACCAGCCAGCACCTCTAACAGAACGAGTGTAAGTGGAAGCACTACCAATTCGGGAAGAACATCAACTACTCGAAATAGAGAGTCCAACGTAAATAGAAGCACCAATAGCAGCACTCCTCAAAGTACACGTAACAATACGAGTGAAAACAGCACAAACCGTACAAGACGAGAGTCAAACAGTACAAACAGTAGAGGTGCTGTAAACAGCAAAAGTGAAACTGGAACTACCAATAGAACAACAACTACAAACCGACAAAACAACAATAGAGAAGCAAACAAAACTGTAAACAGATCTTCTTCAAATCAGACAAGGCAACCTGCATCTACAGAAAGTTCTTCAACAAGAGCAAACACAAGATCATCATCTGCATCGCAAAGCAGAAGCACATCACGACAGTCTTCAGGTAGAAGCTCTAATAGTAGTAGTAGTCGTAGTAATAGAAGTAGTGACAACGACAGTTCACGTAGCACCTCTTCATCTAGAAGTGGCAGAAGCAGGTAATCAATTGATTGAATCAGCAATCAAACCTCTAAAAACAAAAAAGGAGATTCACTATTTAGATTTAGTGAATCTCTTTTTTTCTTTGTATCCACCTTGCAGTGAAGGATTACTCTGTAAAACTATTTTGCAAAGCTCACTGCACGTGTTTCACGTATCACAGTTACTTTCACTTGACCTGGATAGGTCATCTCTGTTTGTATTTTGTGTGCTATCT
>CAZUHZ010000131.1:0-6051 GCA_964620895.1 uncultured Dysgonomonadaceae bacterium
CAATTTAGAGTATCTGTTTATGTCAGGATTTAGGGGTACTATCCCTGACAATATCGGACAATTGAGCAAATTGAAGAGACTGAGTCTTCAAGGGCTTGAAGGAAAAATTCCAGAAAATATTTGCCAATTATCGGAGCTTGAGGAACTTGTTTTGAATTCAAACAAACAACCCGAGGGTGAAGTGCCCCAGTGCATTGGGAAACTAACTAAGCTTAAAAAACTACATATAGATTACTCCACTGGATTCGCTGGAAGTCTAAAACAACCCGATGCAGAATTTCCGGAGTCGATATGGGATTTGCCAAATCTCGAATACCTGTTTTTGCGCACTGTAAGTAACACGGGTGAACCTATACCTGGCGACAAAGTAGCAAAGATGAAAAAATTGAGAGGGGTTGCAATTATAGATTGTGGACTAACAGGAGCAATTCCTACCGAACTATTTGCATCAGGAGAATTAAGAAGCTTGGATATTTACCGAAACTCCATTACAGGCACTATCCCCACTGAAATTGGAAATTGCGCTCAATTGTCTTCAATCAAATTGCATCAAAACGCACTTACTGGAACTGTTCCAGCTGAAATAGGAAATTGTGATAAGCTGACTGTGCTCCTGCTTAATGGTAATCAACTTACTGGAAATATTCCTAATGAATTAGCGAAATGTGAGAAGCTTATCATGTTTGACTTGTCAGGCAATCAACTCTCTTCTAATATACCAGAAGCTTTGAAAGCACATCCCAAATTCAGCAACTTTAAATTTTAAACGCATAGCAAATAATAACCGATAAAAATAAATTTAGCAATGAAAACAATTATAAAAATCATTTTCTTAATTATGCTTGGTGGAGCATTAGCAGGTTGCACAATAGTAATACCAGCAGCAGAAAAAGCTACCAACAAATCGGCTTCAACTACAACTTCAACTACAGAGACAAATAACTCTGACTATCAACGCCCTACACCAACTGTAGGTGGACCTACAACTACTCGCCCCAGACCTCCAAAGGAAGTAGTCAGAAAGCCTGCATATACTCGTCCTACACCTACAACAACAGTTAATATAGACTCTATCAAGGCAGAACCCTCTTCAAAAGAGGTGAGGGCTGATGGAAGAATAGATAGTCCGGGAGAAAGGAAAAATACCACCCAAACTGTTTCAGACACTACTATACAAAGGCGTAGAAGAGTAAGATGATAGATTTACCATTTTCATTAAATATTGAAATAAACTTGCAGGAAATATTTTAACAATACGAAACACGGGTTTAATAACTGAAAATGTTTGAAACTATATGAAAAGCGTTACAATGATATTAACGATAATCGGCTGTTTGTTTGTGACTTGCAATGGCAAGCATGAACCATCTATGGCTTCGTTTTACTATTGGCGTACTGTATTCGAACTTTCTGATATTGAACAAAAAACATTGCAAGAGAATGAGATAACAAAGATGTATCTACGCTACTTTGATGTCGATTTAGACTCTCGGGGAAAGCCTCACCCCGTGAGTCCTATCAACTTTAAAGAAAACCCTGAAAGCCTGCAAATAGTACCTGTAGTTTACATTAAAAACAGGGTTATGCTTCAGAGCGACCTTCAACTTGATTTGCTTGCCGATAACATTTCCAACTATATAGAGCAAATAAACCAAGCAGAGGGAATTAAGATAGTGGATGAAATACAAGTGGATTGTGACTGGACACTTAAAAGTCGCGACAGGTTTATGCAGTTTGTCGATACGCTGAAGCGCAGAAGTGGTAAAAAACTCTCGGCAACCATCCGATTGCATCAAGTGAAGTATTACACTTCTACACATATACCCAATGTAGAGTATGCCACACTGATGTATTATAATATGGGAAAGATTGATGCTGATACGCTCAACTCTATTTATGATAGGGAGATAGCCCACCGATACATAGAGAGCCTGAAGAGTTATCCTATAAAACTGAATATTGCTCTCCCCATTTATGCTTGGGGAGTACATATCAGAAACGATAAGGTGGTAAACCTTGTAAGCAAAACTGACAGAACAGCCTTTGAGAACGACTCTAACTTTATATTTTCGGAAAACACGAACATAATCGAAGTAAAAAACTCCACTATAAAGCATGGAAGGTACTACCTGAGGAATGATTGGATAAAAATTGAAGAGATATCAGGAAGTGAGTTAAAGCAAATGGCTTTAGACATTCGCAAGTGTCTACCCTATTCACCCGATGAGGTTGTTTTTTTCGACTTAGATGAAATGAATATAACAAGATATGGCAATGAAGAATCTTTTTTCAAAAAAGTGGCTCATCACTTTTAGCATCATCACTATCATTACTGTTGCTATTGGCGTAGCCTTGGCTTGTGGTGGCGATGATTTATATATTTGGGAATCTTCGAATTTCGCTCCTGAAGTAGCTGTGGAGAGTGGGTACACACCGTTTTTCTACGACCCATATAACCATTTCCATGACATCCGATTTGATGATGTGCACTCCACTCGGTTCAACAGTAATGTAATTGATGATTGGCATGGTTTTTTGGGTGGGAAAATAGCACAGGAAAATATAGATTTGCTCCTCTTATCAGACGATAGCAACAACGATGTAGAGAAGCTTTACGACTATTTCATAAAAAGAAGTCCAAGCGATGTAGTGCAAAAATGGAGCAAGCTTGCCGACTTGAATGATTGGCGTGTAAGAGCTTTTGTAGAGTTTACTCATATAGCCAAACAGATTGACCTGCTTGCTGCGCCAGTAAGAGATGAAGATGACTATTGGATATACAGATCGGCACGAACTAATGGGGACGGAATTCCTCAATCTATAATTAATGAATTGGTAGAGAGATACCACACTACTTCTGATTCGTTTCTCAAAAATCGCTACTGGTTTCAAAACCTGAAAGCTCTCTTTTATACCAATCTACAGAAAGAGTTTGAAGAGTTTTTTGAAGCAACAAAAGGGCAAGAGCCTCAAAACACGCTATACTATAGAGCATTGGGTTATTTAGCAGCCTTCAGATATGAACAAAAAAATTATAAAGAAGCCAATATTATCTATGCCGACATATTCGACAAAGTGCCTGCAATGCGCACTGTTGCAACCAACTCTTTCCACTTGGAGAGCGAGGATGATTGGATAGAAAATATAGCAATGGCAAAGACTACAGAAGAGAGAGTTGCGCTATGGACAATACTCGGGTATCTGAAAGATGAAGAACGGGCAATCGGTGAAATATACACACTAAATCCAAAAAGTAAACAGATTGATTTGCTTCTGACCAGAGTGATTAATAAACATGAAGTAAATGCAGAAAAAAGACTCTTTGCAACCGATGTTGCTTCAAACAAATTGGTTGACGAACAACTTTTGAAGATGATAACAAGCATTGCAGCCGACAACAAAATATCAAACCCTTATCTGTGGCATTTGGCTATTGGGTATATCCATACTTGGGAAGGGAGATACGATGCTGCAAACAACTATTTTAAACAAGCCGAAAAAGCACTTCCCAATGCAAAGCCATTGGCAGGCAACCAACTAAGATTGCTGAAATTGCTAAACGAAATAAAAGCAATAAAGACAGTAAAAAGTAACAATGTAGAGAAACTGACCAGCGAACTTGCCTGGCTATACAATATGAAGGAGCACGCTCCTGAAAACCTAAGGTATCTATATGCTATTAGAGAAAGCAAAGCGTATTTTGCAACACTCTATGCAGAACAAAACAATCTTCTCTACTCGGAGCTGTTAAAACATGAGAGTGCGTTTTATATGTCTCCCCAAAACATTGATAACATGCTCCGGTTTATGTTGAAGCAAAACAAATCACCTTTTGAACAACTACTTAACCAAATATACCCACTGTCTATCTACGACTTGTATCACTACAAAGCGGTGGTAGCCACATTTGACGACAACTTAGAAGATGCCATACACTATATGAAAAATGCAGGTCATTTGGGTGAAAGAGTGCTGTTGGCAAACCCATTCAATGGTTTTATAAAAGATTGTCACGACTGTGAACATGCACGCCATCAAATTGTAAAATACAGTTCGCTTAGTGCCTTGCAAAAAATGAAGGAGATGAAGGGCTATGTGGAGCAACACAAAGATGTGTACAATAATAGCCTCCTCTTGGGTAATGCTTATTACAATTTTACGTTTTATGGCAATGCGCGTCTGTTTTCGGTAAGTGGACTTACAGGAGAAACAATACCAGGTTTACCAGAAAACATAGCCTGTTTTGCCCAAACTATGCTTACCAATTGCAATACTGCAAAAAAGTATTACCAAAAGGCAGTACTATCGGCTGACAATGATGAGCAGCGAGCCAAAGCTACCTATATGATTGCTAAGTGTGAGCGAAACGAATATTATAATAAGCATTACACTTTCGGCAAATGTGGTGAATACCCCGAATATATCTACACCTCAGATGGTTTTGGTGCAAAATCATTTTCTTATGCTTGGGATGCTTTCAAAGAACTGAAAGAGAAATATGCTCACACTCAATACTATGAAGACGTAATAGAAGAGTGTGAATACTTTGAGGTTTACGTGGATAATGAAGAGTAAATAACTTATTGATTACTTATAAGACATAACGTGTAAAACAGCTATGAAAATATTTATCAACGACGAAGAAGTAATAATACATCACGGAGCAAAAGTGATAGACGCTATAAGAGCGCACTATACACAGCAAGGCAAAAAACTGCCTGATAAATTGCCAATCGTGAGTGACACTTATGGCAACAGTGTTGCGCTCGATGGAGAACTAAATGAAGGGAACCATTTGTATATAAAAACTAAAAACAATAAAGCTATGAGAATAATTTCAACAAAATTAAAAGGACTTTGTGGTATAGTAGTGCTTGGAACACTTTTATTGATGGGTTGCAAAACAAGTAGTAAAATAGCAAAGCTACCCAAAGCAAGAACAGTAGAAATCCTTGCTGTGAACGATATGCATGCAGCAATTGACAACTTTCCTCGTTTCGCATATATGGTAGACAGCTTGCGTGCAATATATCCGAGTTTATTACTCGTTTCGGGTGGCGACAACCAAACAGGAAACCCTGCTAACGACCAGTATCCTCAAAAAGGGATGCCCATTATTGAGCTGATGAATGCTGTTAACTTCGACCTATCGGCAGTGGGTAATCACGAGTTCGACTCCCGCTTAGCAGGCTTTGAACACATCACCCATCAAGCCAACTTCGACTTTCTAAACGCTAATATGGAACTGCCGAACGATGCTGACTTTCGCATCAAACCTTATAAAATAGTGGACACAGCGAATGGATTAAAAACAGCTTTTATCTCCTTTTTAGATATTAGTGAGAATGGAATACCAGATACGCATCCCGATAATGTAAAAGGATTTCTGTTTAAAGACCCATTTGAAAAGGCACAAGAGTATCTTTTCTTAACAGACAGCTCCGACCTATTCGTTATGGTGAACCACTTAGGATTTGAAGAGGATGTGAAGTTAGCCAACCAACTACCCGCCAACAGTGTAGATCTAATTATTGGTGGACACTCTCACACTAAAGTTGATAAGGATCAAATCCACAATGGAATTATGATTACGCAAGCCGAACGAAAACTTAAATATGCTACGCTCATAAAGCTTACAGTTAATCCCGAAGGAGAGGTAAAAAGAGAAATGGAGTTGCTGACAGTAGGTAAAAATGGAAACACCAGAGCCGATATTCAGCAAATGGTGGATGTTTATAACAACAATCCCGCTATGACCGAAACGGTTGCCATAGCCGAAGATGATTTTTCGTCTTATGAAGAGATTGGCTACTTGATGACAGATGCTCTCCGTGGTGCTGCCAAAGTTGATATTGCTCTTTTCAATCCTGGAGGGGTGCGTATTTCTGAACTTGCCAAAGGTGCTGTGCTTACCAAAGATGTGTACGAAATGGACCCCTTTGGCAATGAAATGGTGCAATTCAATCTCTCGGGACACGAAATGCGCAACTTATTCCTTTCTGCTTATACACTTGATGAAGATTTGCCCATTTATCCTTCAGGAATGACCAC
>CAZUHZ010000132.1:0-6008 GCA_964620895.1 uncultured Dysgonomonadaceae bacterium
CATTTCGACTGGAGTCGGAATGTTTTATAGTCTTTTTCTGTTATTGATGGTGTTGCCAATATGTTAAGGCGCAAGTCGGTGAGACTTGCGCCAATTTGAATAATTTAGGTGTGAACGTATATGATTGAATAGTGATACTTTACTAATCTTTCTTCAAAAGATCCCTTATCTCTGTCAACAATGTTTCTTCTTTTGTGGGTTTTGGGGGAGCAGCTGGAGCAGGCTCTTCTTTTTTCTTTCTTGTCATTTTATTAATTCCTTTAATAACGAAGAAAATTGAAACACCTATAATCAGGAAATCAATTAGTACTTGAATGAAGTTACCATAATTAAATGTGATTGCTGGTGATATCACTTCTTCACCACTCATTACAGCCTCTTTCAAGACATACTTCATTTCAGTAAATTTGCTGTCGCCTAGTATTGTTGCGATTGGAGGCATCAATATGTCATTGACAAATGATGTTACTATTTTTCCAAATGCTCCTCCAATAACAATACCTACTGCCATGTCTATTACATTTCCACGTAATAAAAATTCTTTTAATTCTTTCTTTAGTGCCATTTTTTTAATTGTTTAATTTATAAATACGTATAACTAATTTTACAATGCATAGTTAGAATATCTCTGCAATCATACAGCGTGCTGAACCTCCGCCAGCTTGCTCTATTGAATTTAAAGATGATGATATTATTTTGCAATGCTTTTCTAAAACTTCTGTTTGTTTGTGTGTGAATGCTTGCTCTGCTGTTTCAGACATAATCAAAAAGCTTTCGTTATCAGAATTGCGAACTTCAATAATATTAGCACAGAAGTTTCTCATCTGATTATAAGATATTTCAATAATATCTTTCTTTGAGTTTTTGAGCTTATTTATTATATTATCTCTTCGCTTTTCATCTGTAATTGATTCTGCGCATATTACAGCAAATTTCTCACCAATGCTTAGCATTATGTTTGTATGATAAATGCTTCTTCCTTGTTCGTCGAATGCATTAAAAATCTCAGGTTCAGAGTTCATCTTTGTATAAAACTCTTCTAAAACAATGTCATCAGTTCTTTCAGAACGACATGCATAAGCAATTCTATTGTTATGATCCAAAATCATACTTCCTGTACCTTCGAGGAATCTGTTTTTATTCTCCCAATCTGTCAAGTCTATAATCTTATGGGCGCTAAAATGCTCATTGATAGCTTTTAAAACATGTGGTTTTCTCTCCAATCTTCTGTTTTCGGCATACATTGGGTAGAGCACAAGTTCTCCTGTTGAATGTGTCGAAAACCAATTGTTGGGATAGATAGAGTCAGGTGTGTGTGGGTCAATCGTATCCTGAACAACGATAACTTGAATTTTGTTCTTGCGCAAGGTTTCTACGAAATTGTCAAACTCTTGCAATGCTCTTTTACTTAGATTTGGAATTGAGGTTTTCTTTTGAAAATGGTTGTTCTTGGCTGTTTCTTCATTGAAAGTGAAAAGGGCAGGACGCACCATTAATAGTTTATTGGCTGCTTGCATTTTGTTCTACTATTTTTATTGATTTCTCTATGATAGCTATTCCTTCATAAAGCTGTTCTTCGGTAATTACTAAAGGAGGAGCAAAGCGGATAATATGTTGATGTGTTGGTTTAGCTAATAGACCATTGTTTGCCATTTCAACGCATACATCCCACGCTGTTTTTCCTTTGTAAGGTTGTATCTCCACAGCATTTAAAAGTCCCTTACCTCTAACCAACTTTACAAAAGGAGAGTCAATCTCTCTCATTTTCTCTCTAAATATTTCGCCATACTTTTCTGCTTTTTGTGCTAGTTTTTCGTCTATAACTACATTTATTGCAGCAGTTGCTACTTTGCATGCCAGTGGGAAACCTCCAAATGTTGATCCGTGTTGTCCTGGAGTGATAGTCATCATAATTTCGTTGTTGCAAAGCACTGCTGAGACTGGCAATACGCCACCCGAGAGAGCTTTACCTAGAATTACAATATCAGGTTTAAAGTTTTCATGGTCGCAGCAAAGCATTTTTCCCGTTCTAGCAATTCCTGTTTGAATTTCATCGGCTATAAAAAGCACGTTGTGCTGCTTACACAAATCGTAACATGCTTTTAAATATCCCTCGTCAGGCACTACCACACCTGCTTCACCTTGAATAGGTTCTACTAAAAATGCAGCAATATTTTCACCTTTTTCTTTTAAAATATCTTCTAAAGCTTTTGTGCTGTTATATTCAATCACCTCGAAGCCAGGTGTGTAGGGTCCATACTCTTTTTTAGCATTATCGTCTGTCGAATAGGAGATAATTGATATGGTCCGTCCATGAAAGTTGTTTTTGCAAGTAACAATAACAGCTTCGTTTTCGGCAACTCCTTTCACTTGGTATGCCCATTTTCTTGCTAGCTTTAGAGCTGTCTCCACCGCTTCTGCTCCTGTATTCATTGGGAGCAGCTTATCGTAACCAAACAGCTCTGTCATCATCTTTTCATAAGGTCCTAGCGCATCATTGTAAAAAGCGCGCGATGTGAGACAGAGGGTTGCTGCCTGTTTTTTTAGAGCTTCTACAATTTTTGGATGGTTGTGTCCTTGATTTACTGCTGAATATGCCGATAGGAAATCGAAATATTGTTTTCCATCAACATCCCAAACCAGAGCTCCTTCTCCTCTAGATAAAACTACAGGTAGTGGCTCGTAGTTGTGTGCGCCATGTTTCTTTTCGAGAGAAATGTAATGTTGTGATTTTTCGGATAGATGCATAGTTGTGGGTTGACAAGTTAATTCAATTGATATATATTATTAGCAAATATAGTAAATTCCTGTATGTTAAGTCTATTATTCTACAAGATTTACTAACTAAATTGTTTATTCTACCAATAAACATAAAAGAAATGGCATGGTTTATTCAATTGTGTCTTACTCTCGTTTAATTTATTTATTTTTGTACTCATTACTTGGGCTCTTAATAAGTTAAATATATATGCAGCTTTCACTAAATAATTTATCTGATATTGATATCGTTGCTCAACGGTTTGTAGATAAAATGGATCAAAGCAATGTCTTTGCCTTTTACGGAGAAATGGGAGCAGGGAAAACAACTTTCATTAAGGCAATATGCAAAGCATTGGGTGTTGAAGAAACAATTACAAGTCCAACTTTTGCCATTGTAAATGAATATACTAAAGATGACGGCGATCCCATTTTTCATTTCGACTTCTATCGGATTAAGAATATTGAGGAAGCTTACGATTTTGGTTATGAAGACTATTTTTATAGTGGTCATCTATGTTTTATTGAGTGGCCGCAACTTGTTGAGCCTCTTTTGCCTGAGAGTGTGGTAAAGGTGCAAATTGTAGTAGAAGATAATGAGCAACGCTCTATTATTGTTGAGTAATTGAAAGGTGGTGTCTATTTGGTGGTATTATATAAAAATGGAGATTAAACTAATTTCGACTTTATGGCTCTATATACTACGTGCTAAATAAAAGGTATTACTATTTATTATTCTTTCTACAAGACTGTTTTCAGATAGGATAATTTTTTAGGTGACATAGGTTGTGTATCTTTGAATCTTACAATCCCTAAGGTAGAGATTTAACTCTCTAGAAGTTTTTATTATTATGAAAAGACTAGTTGTCAATCTTTTTTTGATCCTTTCTCTTGCAGCTGCTACAGCTCAGGTAAATACAGAGAGGGTTATGCTCATAGGGCGCAATGCACTTTACTTTGAAGATTATGTGTTGGCTATACAATATTTTAACCAAGTTATTGGAGCAAAACCATATTTAGCCGCACCCTATTACTACAGGGGAATGTCAAAGTTTTTTTTAGATGACTTTAAAGGAGCTGAAGAAGATTGTACACTTTGTTTAGAGCGCAATCCATATTGGTTTGGAGCATATCAATTGAGGGGAGCAGCACGTCAGAATAGAGAGGATTATGAGGGAGCAGCTGAAGACTATAAACGAAGTTTAGAGCATTTGCCAGAAGATAAAATAACTTTGCTCAATATGGGGATTGTCAATATTGAGTTGGAGCAGTTTGATGATGCTGAAAAAACATTTCAAACCCTTTTGAGGTTATATCCCGATTACACACCAACCTACTTGATGCGTGCTGCCATGTATTTAGAAAAGGGCGACACTTTAAATGCTATTCAAAACTATGATATAACTATTGAAAAAGACCCATACACATCTCACTCTTTTGCAGCACGAGGAATTTTGTATTTACAACAAGAAAAGTACAACAAAGCACTTGCCGATTTAGACGAGGCTATTAGGCTCGACCCTTATTTTGAAGGCAACTACATCAATCGAGGTTTGGTACGCTATCATCTTAAAGATTTGCGTGGCGCAATGGCAGATTATGACCGTGTGATAGAGATGGATGCAAATAATTTGATTGCCCGTTTCAACAGGGGATTATTGCGAGCGCAAGTAGCTGATAACAATAGGGCAATAAAAGATTTCGATAAAGTGATTGAATTAGAACCCACCAACACAATTGCCTATTTGAACCGTGCTATGCTTAATGCTGAAATTAATGACAATATAGGCGCTCTTCGAGATTTGGATGTTGTGTTAAATGAACATCCCGACTTTTTTCAAGGATACTATTCTCGAGCTCAGCTAAAGCGCAAGTTGAATGATTTGCAAGGAGCTGAAGCTGATTTCAAATTGGCGCGAGCAAAAGAAGCCCAAGCTAAACAACGAATGGTGAATGAAGAGTTGGCATTGATAGACAACTCTGAAGATGCTCAATCATCGGGTACGCGCGAAGAGACTGATAAAGACATTGATAAGTTTAATTTATTAGTTGTTGCAGATAAAAACGAGGAGAAGAAATCTAAATATAAGAGCGAGACGAGAGGGAAAGTGCAAAACTTAAATGCAGAAATTTCACTCGAGCCTAAGTTTGTCATCACTTTCTACGAGAAGCCTTACGAGGTGCAACGACCTGTATATTATTCTCCATTAATAGAGAAGGCAAACAACACATTAGAGCTAGCATGGAAGATAAGAGCTACCAATTCTGAAGTTTCGTTGAATGAATTGCAAGTGCAAACACATTTTAGGTCTATAGAAAACTATTCAAAATCGATTGAAGAGACTACCAATAATGCGGGTTTGTATTTTGGACGCGGTATCGACTTTATGCTAATTCAAGATTATGCTTCTGCAATTGAAGATTTCAATAAAGTAATTGACAAAGATCCTGAGTTTCCCCTTGCCTATTTTGCACGAGCATTGGCACGCACCAAGCAGATAGAGTCAAATCCTGAGGTGCAAGTAGCACAGACTCGTTTAGCTGAATCGCAAAACAGGATGAAGCTCCCTATAGCAGGCGAGAAGGTGCTTGGCGATGGAAAACCCGTTGTGCCTGAGGTGTCAAAAAAGACATTGGAGTATGACGTAATTCTCAAAGATTATGAGAGGGTTATAAATTTAGACCCACAATTTATTTATGCTTACTACAATCGTGCCGAAATTTTGAGTATTCAAAAAGATTATCGCGGAGCAATATCAGATTACTCAGAAGCAATCAATATAGAACCACAATTTGCAGAGGCGCTCTTCAATAGAGGGCTGGCAAAGTTAGCTGTGGGTGAAACTATAGCAGGACTAGACGATTTGCGCAAAGCTGGAGAGCTAGGTGTTGTAGAGTCGTACAGCATTATTAAAAGGATGCAGTAGGTGGGGTTTGAGAGGTAGGGTTCACGATTATTAATCTCTACTTCACCTTCAAGATGGAAACTCATTCTATTCGCTGACGCATGTCTCCAGTCATGTGCCTCCATCGCTATGCTGAAGGTGGGGCTTTTGAGCCACCCCAGGTGCCATTCTCAACAACCTCCATCAACAATCGTGGTGCTTCTTTTTGCATGGTTATCAACTCCTGCACAGCAGTTTCCACAGCTTTCCTGTTTCGCCTTTTAGTAATGCGTGTTTTCAATAGCGTACTTGAATCTTCCAATGTTGCATTGATGCTATCAATCATCTTCTCAATAGCACTCCGTT
>CAZUHZ010000133.1:0-6001 GCA_964620895.1 uncultured Dysgonomonadaceae bacterium
ATTCAACGCAATGAAATGTAGGTCTAGAAAAAAGTTAATGCTTTTCAACGCAATGAAAAGTATCACTTTTTTGCAAAACAGGCAAAGAAAGCTTCTTTTAAAATAAAATTGTACCTTTGCACCCTTCAACTATAGAAGGAGCACTTTTACCGTTTATTTATTGTAAGACTACCAAAAAAGGAATCTCACAAACGGATTGTTTTGTGCGATCAGCTCATTTATTTCAAAACATCACCACGTGTCACAAAAGCATAACAAAGCCCAGTATCGCGACTTCACTTCTGGCAGCATCCCGCATCAGCTTACAAAGCTAGCAATGCCACTTATGGCTACTAGCTTTATTCAGATGGCATATAACCTCATCGATCTTGCATGGGTAGGACGTTTGGGTAGCGAGTCGGTTGCAGCAGTGGGTGCAATGGGCATGCTGATATGGATGATACACGCCATTGCGCTCTTCTCTAAGATAAGTGCGGAGGTAGCCATTGGGCAATCTATTGGGATAAAGCGTTTTGACAAAGCAGCCATCTATGCTTCACATACCACAACCATAGCCATCATTCTAGGGGCTCTGTTTTTTGTTATATTCTTAGCACAGCCTCATCTGTTTGTTAGTTTTTTCAAGCTATCACCCTCCATATCTTTAGAAGCTACCAATTATTTGAGAATTATCTCCTTTAGCATCCCCATGGTGTTTATGATTCTCAACTTCTCGGGTATATACGTTGGTTCGGGGCGTAGTGATATCCCTTTTTATTACAATGCCGTAGGGCTCATCCTCAATATTTTGATTGATCCACTATTAATCTTTGGCTTGGGTCCTATTCCAGCACTAGGGTCGAGTGGAGCAGCAGCGGCAACCACATTTTCTCAATTCGTTGTACTTGTTTTGTTTATTTGGCATTTAAAGAGAAGAGATGGCGTGTTTGGAAACTTCCCCTTCCTAACCCCCTTGAAAGCAAGCTACACAAGAAATATAGTCAAACTAGGCTTTCCTGTAGCAGCAATGAATGTTTTTTTCTCTCTTATCAATATGAATTTAGTCCGCATTGCATCTATCTACGGCGGTCACCTGGGTGTAACTAGCCAAACTACAGGCGGACAGATAGAGGGACTCACCTGGAATACTACCGAAGGATTTGCCACAGCACTGGGCAGCTATGTTGCACAAAACTATTCTGCAAAGAAATTTGATAGAACCAAGAGAGCCTACACGTTTACGCTAAAGCTGTTATTATCGTTGGGTGTGGTGCTTAGTGCAGCTTTTATATTCTATGGAGCCGAGATTTTTTCCATTTTCATTCCCGAAAGGGATGCCTATATGGCAGGGGGAGACTATCTGCTTATTTTGGGTATTTCTCAATTATTTATGATGTTGGAGCTGACCACACAAGGTATGTTCAATGGAATTGGTAGAACTGCACCTCCAGCCATTATCAGCATGACATTTAATGCTATTCGGATTCCCTTTGCTATGCTCTTAGCTTCTCAGATGGGAGTAAATGGGGTGTGGTGGGCAATAAGCATTACTACACTATTTAAAGGAACCATCTTGACTATTTGGTATCAAGTGGTGCAGAAGAAGATTGAAAAAGGAAATAGATAGGCTCACCTACAGAAATAGATGTTTGTTTATTCCCAACTTATAAAAATAATTATAATCAAATTATCTAACAGGTCGCATCTGACGAAGCTCTGATTGGTAGTAGCATTTACCTGCTACAGACAGGTCGCTTCTAACGAAGCTTTTCTGTATTTTAGTGCTGACCAATAGATAGGCAAGGTGTCTATTAGAGTGCGCAGCTAGACACCCGTAACATCTACGCTCTGATGCTATAAACATGAATACTACCGATTTGTGTCTGCTCCGAAAAACCACCAGTTGCTCTAATTTAATACCCTGGCAGAAACAACCCAATGTCATTTACAGCGAGGTTGAAGAGATTGGCAACATAAACATTGACCATTTTGCCTGCAAACATATAAAACCCCGAAGAGAACCCCCGCTCGCTCTGCGCTAAGCCAATGACTCCGCCACCGTTTGCCATTTTGGTGAACAGTGACGAGAAGATATTGCTCAGAGCAATAGATGCAGTGCGTGCTACACGCGAACTAATGCTCATTTCGCAACAATGTAGCACTCCGTGCATTTTGTATAGTGTGGGTGCACCAGCTATGCAAGCCTGCATAGTTGTTTCGAAACAACCACCTTGTGCCAAGCGTAAATCAATAACAATAGCTCCTTGTTTCAACCCCCTTATTAAGTCTTCCGATATTCTGTCGCGGTGTGGCTTGTTGATATAATCCATTGCACCAATCAACACATCGGCAGAGTGAAATGTATTCCTCATCACATTTGGCTGCAATGTAGAAGTAAAGAGCGAACAACCAAGAGCTTGCTCCATTTCACGGAGTTTGCTTATATCGTTGTCAAATACTTTTACTGTAGCTCCCAGTCCTATTGCTGCACGAGCAGCTACAGTGCCTGCAACACCAGCACCGATAATTACAACTTCGGATGGCGACACGCCAGGCACACCCCCCAAAAGGATGCCTTTTCCTCCATTAGCATTGCTCATTAGTTCGGCTGCAAGTGTTATTGCCGAGGTGCCTTCTATTTCAGATATTGCAGTGGCAAAAGGTGACAACTCTGTGTTGTCGTAAACCAAATCGTAAGCAAGCGCATTGATTCTTTTGGCAGACATTGCCTCCAATACAGATGCCGACAACATGGGCTGTTGCAGAAAAGAGAAAACTGTGGCACGCGGACGCATCATGCTCACCTCTTGCAAGGTGGGAGGTGATATTTTGAGAATCAAGCTAGCTTCAAAAACCTCAGCCCTCGAATCCACAATATGTGCACCCGATTCGGAATAGTAATTGTCCGAATAGTTGATGGGAATACCAGCTCCCGATTCAAGAATTACTTTATGCCCCTCCTCAACCAATAGAGCTACTGCCTCGGGTGTAAGCGCAAGACGCTTTTCAAACCGAGAGTCTTCTTTGGGAATACCTATGGTTAATGCTGAATGGGTTTTATTTACTTTCAGCAAAAACTCCCTCACTACAAACGATGTTGTTTTATGTGGTGTATATATCATAGTGTACAATGTTATTTATGAGCCATCTGTCAGAATATCTTATCTTCCCCAACCCTTGCCTTTCACCCTTACATCCTTTAAAGGTCAGCGCCAGCAATAGGGTGCTTTGAAGGTAAGTCCATTTGTCCGTTATTTAATCTTAATCAGTATCTGTTTGTAATAATTTCTGAATTGCTATTACAGTTTCATTTACATGCGCCAATGTGACCAACTGCTCTGTTTGATAAGTTAGCTTTGCTTTGGAGTAATACTCCTCACGCTCTGCTAAATGGGTTGTCACAAAATCTTTCAACTCTTCTGGCGATTTTCCTTGGATAATAGGTCTGACACCTTTAGATGCCAACAAACGCGACACTAATTGTTTTGCCGATGCTTTTATATACACCGTTACGCCATGCTGATTCATCAAATCCATATTGTCGAAAAAACAAGGTGTGCCACCACCAGTTGAGATTAACACATCTTGAAATGTGGCAACTTCACGCAACATTTCTCTTTCTATCATCCTGAATTTCTCTTCGCCCTTTTCAGCAAAAATATCGGGGACAGTTTTCCGATACCTGCTTTCGATGTATTTATCTAAATCGATAAACTGAACACCTAGCTCTTTGCTCAACAGTTTGCCTATCGTAGTTTTACCCACACCCATATATCCAACTAAAAACACTCTTTTCATTATTCTCAATATTTATAATAAGGGGGTAAACAGACGAAGAAACGACTCTTTGAATCGCAACCAAACTGGGCGTTTTATCCATTCACGCAGCACAATGGCTGTAGAGCTGTTCTGATCTTCCACAAAAATAGCTTTGCCACGCATTGCAGTAACTTCGTTATAGACAAAAGCTACCACTTCGAGGTTTTGTTCAAAACTACGAACATCTAAATTGGCAGATCCAATCATCGTCAATGCGTCATCGATAACAATCAGTTTGGAATGCAAGAATCCGGGTTCGTAGAAATAGACTTTTACACCTGCTATCAGCAGCTTTTTGAAATAAGACCTAGAGGCAAGTTGCACGAGCAGCGTATCAGATTTTCGAGGAACCATTAGCCGCACATCAACCCCTCTTATGGAAGCTGCAATAAGAGCTTCGGATAAGCTTTCGGGAGGTATAAAATAAGGAGTTTGAATATAAATGTACGATTCAGCCCCAAATATTGCCTGCATAAATCCTTGCAAAATCTCGCGCGCAGAACTATATGGACCGCTACTCACAACCTGCATAATATTATCGCCAAAGTTTTCGAGCGGAGGAAAGTATTTGCGTGCTGTGATAAGCGATTTGCTTACCATAAACCAATCTATCAAGAATACCGATTGAAGTCCTTGCACTCCCTTTCCCTCTATTCGTATGTGGGTGTCTCTCCAATTTCCCCACGATGGTCCGTTGATATATCTATCAGCCACATTCATTCCGCCAGTATATCCCACCTGCCCATCTATTACTACAACTTTTCTATGATTGCGATAATTGACATGCGATGTGAACATGGGGAATTTTACTTTCATAAATTCCTCCACCTCGATACCTGCCGAGCGCATCTGTTCGTAGAAGCTATTCTTGACTCTCCACGACCCCACTCCATCGACAATAACTCTAATTTTTACACCCTGACCCGACTTCTTGATCAGCAAATCTTTCAACAAGTTTCCTATCACATCGTCGTCCCACGCATAATACTCTATATGAATATGTTGGGTGGCTTTATCAAGGTCGCGAAAAAGGGCATCAAACTTATCTCTACCAGTTACAAAAAACTCAACAGAACTACCATAGAGTAGCTGTGCTTGATTTGAATTGCGCAACAGTTTTATTAGGTCGATATATTTTGAAGGATAGTGAGTTAACTCATTGGGATTAATCTCGGCTAGTGGACGTGTCTTGATCTTCGAATACATCCGTTTTGACATAAAGCGGCGCTTGGTGTAGTTCTGACCAAAAACAATATACATAACAAACCCAATGATAGGCAGAAAAATAAGCACCATTATCCATGTAATGGTTTTAATTGGATTTCTGTTCTCAGAGATGATTACAGTGATAACCCCAATTACAGTAATTAAATAGACAATTTCTGTTATGCGAAAAAGAATATGGTACATATAATTGGTCTATTTTAACGATACTTGCCCTCTTCAATGTCTCCAAGTATATTAAGATAAGAGTGATACCTGCTTTCACTTATATAATGTTTTTCTACAGCATCGGTCACAGCACATTTAGGTTCATTGATGTGCATACAGTCGTTGTAGAAACACTTATGAGAAAATTTAAATATCTCGGGGAAATAGTGCGACACCTCCTCTTTAGTCATGCTAACCGTGCCAAAACCTTTAATACCAGGAGTGTCGATAAGAAATCCCCCTCCATCAATCTCTATCATTTCGGAATAAGTAGTGGTGTGCATACCCATTTGATGATAGGTAGAAATATCACCCACTTTGCGCTTATACTCATCGCCGGTAACTACATTTATAAATAGAGATTTGCCCACTCCCGAATGCCCTGCTAATAAAGTCACTTTATCTTTTACGGTCTCTTTCAACTTTTCGACGCCCACATTATCTGTTAAGGATGTTTTCTGACAATCGTAACCAATGGTTTGGTATAGGTTTATAAGAGCTTCTACATAATCTAGCTCATCTTGATCGTACAGATCAATCTTATTGAACACGAGTAAAACAGGCACTCTGTATGCCTGGGCAGAAACCAAAAAGCGATCGATAAAGACTGTAGTTGTTTCTGGTGCTTTGACCGTTACAAACAACAAAGCCTGATCTATATTGGCTGCTAAAATATGGACTAGCTTTGATAGATTGGAGGCACGGCGGATGATATAGTTCTTCCTGTCAAATATTTTAGTTATATACGATGTATCGTCGGGGTTAAAGTCAA
>CAZUHZ010000134.1:0-5952 GCA_964620895.1 uncultured Dysgonomonadaceae bacterium
TGCTCTGTGAGACCTATATCTTCCAAAAAGTGTAGCTTAGCTTCAATTATCTCATCGGGAGTACGTCCTGAAAACACCTTTAGCACTAGTGCCAACAATCCTTTTACAATTACAGCATCACTTTCGGCACGGAAGTGCAATTTGCCTTCTTTATAATCTGTTTGCAACCATACACGGCTCTGACAACCCTCTATTATATTGTTGGGTGTTTTATATTTTTCGTCCAATTTTTCTAGCGAGTTGCCCTGTTCAATAATCAACGCATATTTATCCATCCAATCATCAAACATCGAAAACTCATCTATTATCTCATCTTGTATTTGTTGTATAGTTTGCATATTCAATCTATCTTTTTATTTTTTAAATCTATATCTCACAATTTTAATTCTACTCTTCAGTATATAAGACCTCCATCACAGTTTGTCCAACAGCTTCCAATGTTGCCTTATCAATTATATCCATATTATCATTGTGGGTGTGCCAAAAGTCGCCAAATCCATGAGCCGTATCATCAGTAGTATGAATAATGTTTATACTCGGTGCACGCCGAAGTTTGTTTACTGGAAGGTGATCATCCGTAATATATCCACCTTTCCTATTTACAAAATAGTTTCCATAACCCAAACGTGCAGCAGTAGTCCATACCTTCTCTGCAACATTTGAGGCATAATCAACCGAATAACCCTCTTTATAAAACGTAGCATTTGATGCTCCCACCATATCTAGCAGAATGCCAAACTTTGCCCGATAGTTGGGCACGTGAGGATTCTCAGCCCAATACTGCGAACCTAAACAGTACCATTCTCCGGGCACATAGTTGCTTTCATAGCTAGGTTGTCCCCAATCTTCAGCATCAAAAAATAGTATATCTACCCCTATATCTACAGGCAATTTGTTGAGTTGACGTGCAATCTCGAGCAGCACCCCTACCCCACTTGCTCCATCATTTGCCCCCAATATTGGTTGTGTCTGTTTGGTCTTATCCTCGTCTTGATCGGCAAAGGGGCGACTGTCCCAGTGTGCAAAAAGCAGCACCCTCTTTTCAACGTCACGATTATAAACCCCTATAATATTGCGAGCATTAAGTGTTATTCCATCATAAGTTTTAAGCAACATTTTTTGCTCAATCACCTCTGCACCAAACTCTCTCAACTTCATCGCAAGATAATTGCCACACTCAACATGAGCTGCACTATTGGGAACACGTGCCCCAAAATCTACTTGCTTTTTCACAAACAAGTAAGCACTATCGGCATTAAAGTGGGGTGAGGTTTGTTTGTACGACATGACGGTTGAAGTTGACACTTTGGTTGTTGCTTTACTCGAATTGCAACAACTGCATGATGCCACAAGTAGTACAATAGGTAGCAATAAGGTGTATGACAGTTTATTAGATAATCTCACAACAGCATTATTTATTCTTATGATAGGAGAATTCAGATATTCCCATATTTCTATAAGTCTCTTTCAAAGCCTCTTCATCGTCCGATATTACAAGCAATTTATCTCCAACATACAGCCTTGTTTGCCCCGTTGGGATAAAAAACTTCTCACCACGTTTCACCATAACGGCTAAAGTTCTATCAGGAAGAGAAATCTCCATAAGGTTTTTGCCATGATCGAGCGCATCTTCCGTAATGAGTATCTCTGTCATTGCCGATTTAATATCTTCGGAAAACTCAACATCAAAATCCTCTAAACTACGATATGTTACAGGTTTGATTGACAATTTGAGCCACGATGCCACGAGATTCAAAAATGTGCCTTGAAGAATTAAGGAAACTAGCGTGATGATAAACACAATATTGAACAACCACCGAGCATGAGGCACATCAGCAGCTAAGGCAAGAATTGCAAAAATGATGGGCACCGCACCCCTCAACCCTACCCACGACACGAAAGCTTTATCACGTTTAGATATTTGTTTAAATGGAATTAAACAAAGATATACAGTTAACGGGCGGGCAATAATAATTATAAAAAAAGAGATTATCAAACCAGGAATCAAAACATCGGCACTTAACAGCTCAAGCGGATTAACCAAAAGTCCCAGTGTCAAAAACAGTAATATCTGACTCATCCATGCCAAACCATCCATAAATCGCATAGATGTGCGTTTATGTACAAACTTAGAGTTACCTATAACAAGCCCAGCAATATAAATAGCTAAATATCCGTTCCCTTTCAGGAAATAGGTGAGAGAAAAAACGAACATCCCCAATGTGAAAAGAAGAATTGGGTAAAGAGCACCATTATCAAGCCTAATTTTATTGATTAAAATCACAGACATCCTGCCCAGATAATACCCTGCAACAGTACCCACAACCAATTGTACTATAACCATCATTGCAACATGCCAAAAGCTAACTCCACCAGAATTGATAATGGCGATAAGTGTCACTGTGAGCATATATGCCATGGGGTCGTTGCTACCACTCTCAAGCTCAAGCAGGGGACGCAGGTTGTTTTTTAGCACCGTTCCTCGCGAACGCAATATACCAAAAACAGAAGCAGAGTCGGTAGATGAAGTAGTGGAAGCTAATAAAAGGGCTGTTGATAAACCAACTCCCAGAGAAGGCACCAATGACCCTGAAAGCCAATATATAAAAAGCCCAGTAAAAAGAGCCGTAAGTACTACACCAGCAGTAGCCAATATAACACCCGGAATAATAATTGGTTTAATCTCTGAAAACTTAGTATCCAATCCTCCCGAAAAAAGAATAATACTTAACGCAACCGTGCCAATTATTTGAGCAGTTTGAATATTTTGAAACTCTAAACCAAAACCATCTTGACCGAAAACCATACCTACCCCTAAGAAAAGAAGTAGCACAGGTATTCCGAATTTGTGACCAGCTTTCCCAACTATCATACTAATAAAAAATAGTACTGAGCCTAAAAGCAGTATGAATTCTAAAGACATAGTTATATTTAGTAACGCTGTTTGAGTAAAATGGTATCTTTATCTATTGTCAGTGTAGCTCTACCCCCCATTACCATGGGTAGGTTTATTGATGTATGTCCTACAGGAAAACCAAAACAGACAGGAAAGTCAAACTCTTTGACGGCAGACAATATAGACTCGTACAAACTTGCATACATCTTATTATCCTCTTCATATTCTGTGAACTGACCAACAATAAGCCCCTTGATTCTATTGAATACACCCGACACCTTCAACTGATATATCATTCTGTCGATACGATAAGGCTCCTCACCAATATCTTCTATAAACAGTATTCCGTTTCTCGGAATCTTACTATATTTAGAGCCTAAAAGGCTGGTAAAAACAGACAAGTTGCCACCAAACAAAACTCCTGTAGCTCTGCCCTCTCTATTTAAGAAAGGATGCTCTACAGGAATTGAATATTTGAGGTCTTTGCCTGAAACGGCTGATTTTGTATATAGCACAGACAGATTGGCAGCTCCCTCTTCAGAAAAGTGCTTTGCCATAGGACCATGAATAGACATTATGCCATGACTTTGAAATGCTGCATGCAGTGCAGTAATATCGCTAAAGCCAACCAACCATTTCGGATTGTCTTTAATAGCAGTAAAGTCTAGTCTGTCAAGCAAATGAACAGCACCATATCCACCACGAGAGCAAAATATCATTTTCACATCATCGTCGTCCATAGCAGTTTGCAAATCGTGAAGCCTCTGCTCAACAAAGCCACTAAAACGCCCCGTTTGGCGCAAAGCATTTTCAGAGATAGTTACCCTTAAGCCCCATTCTTGCAGAATATCCATTGTATTGTTTACATATACTGGAGAGATGTTTCCAGAAGGAGAAACAATAACAACTTTATCATTTAATTTTAGAAAAGGTGGCCGTTTCATCTAATATTATATTGAATAAAGATAATGAGAAAAAACTACGCTCTCTCATTACCTTTTTATTTATGTACACCGTCTGGCTACGGCACAGGTTTCATGTGCAGCCTTTCAATAATAGAAATTATACTATTCTACCAACAATACACGTGGTTAATTTCATTTACACCTATAACTGGATGCAACTAAGATAAGCATGCATTGTGCAGACTATTATCTACGCATCAATGTTTGCATAAGAAGCATTTTCTTCTATAAACTCTCGACGAGGAGGAACCTCCTCACCCATAAGCATAGAGAAAACCATATCAGCCTCAGCATTATTTTCAATTGTCACCTGCTTCAGAGCCCTATTATCAGGATTCATTGTAGTTGACCATAACTGTTCTGCATTCATCTCTCCCAAACCTTTATATCGCTGCGTACTCACTGCATTTTCATTACCATCTGCATATTTGGCAATAAAAGCTTGACGCTGAGCATCGTCCCAACAATACTCTTCCACTTTTCCTCTTTTCATTAAGTACAGTGGGGGAGTTGCTACATACACACACCCTTTATCGATAAGTGGGCGCATGTGACGGAAAAAGAAAGTAAGAATCAACGTGGCGATATGGCTACCATCAACGTCCGCGTCAGTCATAATAATCACTTTATGATAACGTAGCTTATCCATATTCAACTCTTTGGAATCCTCTTCAGTTCCTATCGTTACACCCAGTGCTGTGTAAATATTTCTAATTTCCTCATTCTCCAATATTTTGTGAGGCAGTGCTTTCTCCACATTCAATATCTTTCCACGCAGTGGAAGTATGGCTTGAAACTCTCGGTCGCGTCCCTGTTTAGCAGTTCCACCAGCCGAGTCTCCCTCCACAATAAATACTTCACTCAGTGCAGGGTCTTTACTAGAACAATCAGCCAGCTTTCCGGGCAAACCACCACCAGTTAATGGAGATTTACGTTGTATCATTTCACGCGCTTTGCGTGCAGCATGTCTAGCAGTAGCAGCTAGTATAACTTTTTCTACAATTATCTTTGCTTCCCTCGGATGCTCTTCTAGGTAATAGCCTAAAGCTTCGCCAGTTGCCTGATCTACCGCTCCCATTACTTCAGAGTTGCCCAGTTTAGTTTTTGTTTGTCCTTCAAACTGCGGTTCTTGCACCTTCACAGAAAGCACTGCCGTTAGCCCCTCTCTAAAATCGTCACCACTTACATCAATCTTCAAACGCTCCAACATTTTAGAATCGTCGGCATACTTTTTCAACGTTCTCGAAAGTGCTCTTCTAAAACCAGTTAAGTGAGTTCCGCCCTCTATAGTATTAATATTATTAACATACGAAAAGACGTTTTCGTTGTACGATGTATTATACGTCATCGCTATTTCAACAGGAACTCCGTTCTTTTCTGTCACAATATGAATTGCATCATTAATAAGCGGCTCTTTGGTTCTATCTATATATTGAACAAACTCTCGAAGCCCATTTTCAGAATAAAAAGAGTTCGATTTAAAGGAGCCATCCTCATTTACAACTCTTTTATCTGTGATATTAAGAGTAATACCAGAGTTCAAGAACGCCAATTCGCGCAAACGAGTTGACAATATGTCGTAACGATATTCCAATACAGTAAAAATTGTATCATCTGGCTTAAAAGTAACAATAGTTCCAGAAACATCGGTAGTGCCAACCTCAGCTACAGGAGCAACAGGCGCTCCTTTGGAGTATTCTTGCACATATATTTTGCCATCGCGGTGCACCTCAGCCTTTAGGTAAATCGACAATGCATTAACACACGAAACACCCACACCATGCAATCCCCCAGATACTTTATACGTACCCTTGTCAAATTTACCACCAGCATGCAACACAGTCATCACCACTTCTAGTGCCGATCTGCCTTCTTTTTCGTGAAAGTCAACTGGGATACCACGTCCATCGTCTCTTACAGTGATGGAGCCATCTTCGTTTATAAATAAATCGATCACCGAACAATATCCTGCCAATGCCTCGTCAATAGAGTTGTCTATCACTTCGTTCACAAGATGATGAAGACCCTTTTCACTGGTGTCTCCAATATACATTGCCGGACGTTTTCTAACTGCCTCTAAACCTTCCAATA
>CAZUHZ010000135.1:0-5912 GCA_964620895.1 uncultured Dysgonomonadaceae bacterium
TTATTTTTTCAAAAGCTACTTTTTCTGATGGTGTAAATAAAATAATGCTTATTATTTCGCTTTCTGTTTTTTGTGTTTGGTTTATTTTTAAAACTATTAAAAATAAAGAAAGAGCAGTTGAGGGAGCACGAAGATTATTAGATGCAATTCCAAGCTTGTTTATGCTTGTTATAGTAATTGGAGGAATATTGGCAGGTTTATTTACTGCCACAGAAGCCTCAGCAATAGCTGTGCTATATTCTCTAATTTTAGCTTTTATATATCGTGAAATATCATTTAAGGATTTACCAAATATAATTTTGCGATCTGTAAAAACTACTGGAATAGTAATGTTGTTGGTGGCTACTTCTTTAGCATTATCATGGATAATGGCATATGAAAATATACCACAAAATGTGAGTCGAAGTATAATTTCGCTTACAGACAACCCTTTTATGATAATGCTTCTAATCAATATTATTTTATTGATGGTGGGTGTTTTTATGGATATGACCCCAGCTGTATTGATTTTTACACCAATCTTTCTTCCTATTGTTACAGCATTGGGTATTGATCCAATACATTTCGGAATTATCATGGTGCTAAACCTTAGTGTAGGGCTTTGTACACCTCCAGTTGGTTCTGTGTTGTTTATAGGTTGTAGTGTGGCTAACCTGAGTATTGATAAAGTGATTAAACCCTTAATACCAATGTTTATATCTATGGTTGTGGTTTTACTATTAGTTACTTATATTCCAGAAATAGCATTATGGTTACCTAAAAGTCTTGGGTTTTAGAGGTAATGCGTATTCTAGTTTCCAAAAAAAAGATATGTTTAATTTAATATCGTCGCTATTTGAAGATGTAATTACGTAAATTATCACTTCATAGTTATTTTTTGATATTACTTTTGTAAATATACGGTTGAAAAATTATTAAAGTTAAAGATTATGTATGAATTATTTAATATTTCGGGTAAAGTTGTTGTCATTACTGGTGGAACAGGTGTTTTAGGTGCAGCTATGGTAGAATATCTAGCACAGCATGGGGCTAAGGTTGTTGTATTGGCGCGTAATAAAGAAAAGGGTGACAGGCTAATTAAAAAAGTACGTGATCAAGGAGGTGAGGCTATTTTCTTAGTTTCAGATGTGAATGACAAAAAAGTTCTTGAGCAAAATAAAGAGGATATTTTAACTCGCTACAAAAAAATAGATATACTTATCAATGGTGCTGGAGGTAATATGCCTGGAGCAACTATTGGACCAGATAAAACAATTTTTGACCTTAATATAGATGACTTCAAAACTGTTGTTGATTTAAACCTGTTTGGTACAGTTTTGCCCTCAATAGTGTTTGGTGCTCCTATGGCAGAAAAAAAAGAAGGATCAATCATTAATATATCCTCAGAAGCTTCTTTACGACCTCTTACGAGAGTGGTAGGTTATGGAGCATCCAAAGCAGCTGTAAATAACTTTACGAATTTTATGGCAACTGAACTAGCTACAAAATTTGGAGAAGGTTTGCGAGTTAATGCCATTGCTCCTGGTTTTTTTATTACAGAACAAAATCGCACATTATTAACACAAGAAGATGGTTCATTTACCGACCGAGGTAAAACAATCATTGCACATACTCCATTCGGTAGGTTTGGCAAGCCCGAGGAGTTGTTAGGCACCTTGCATTGGTTAGCAAGCGATGCATCCAAGTTTGTAACAGGCACGCTAACTGTTGTTGATGGAGGCTTTAATTCATTTTGTATTTAGATACAAAAAACTGACTATTCATTAATCTCATTTATATATAATATGACTTTAAAATTAAAACAAAACAGCAAATATTCATTATTAGTTCCCACAAGTATTGGTGTTCGTATTACTCCCGCTCACGGACAACCAGTTCATAGTAGTCATCTTTACGAAATGCATGTTACAAGTGCCGAAACAAATGTAGCAAGCATCTCTTCTTTTTTGGGTCTTCCAGTAAAAGTTCTAACTGCTTTTGTAAAAGATAGTCCTATTGCTCAGTTAATAAAGAGCAATTTGAAGAGCAGGCACATGGATTATGAGGGACCAGAAGTTGATCAAGGAAATCCTTGGGGATATCGTCACCAATTCAACATTGCAGACAGTGGTTATGGTACAAGAGGACCAAGAGTTCAAAACGATCGAGCAGGCGAAGTAGGCCGAACGCTCAATACAAAAGACTTCGATTTAGAGCGCATATTTGGTGAAGAAGGTGTACAAGTAGTTCATATGTCTGGTTTAATTGCTGCCTTATCTCCTGAAGCAAGTGAGTTTTGTGTGCAGATTGCACGTTTTGCTAAAAAGCATGGCACGCTTATATCATTTGATCTCAATCATCGTGCTACTTTTTGGGAAAACCGCGAGGAGGAGTTAAGAGGTGTATTTAATGAAATAGCATCTTTATCAGATATTTTAATTGGCAACGAAGAGGACTATCAGCTTTGTTTAGGCATAGAAGGTCCCGAAGCTGGTGGAGAAAACATTGAAGATACTTTAGATGGTTTTAAAGGCATGATTTTAAATGCTAAAAAAGCATATCCAAATGCTTCAGTTTTTGCTAACACCTTGCGTGAAGTAATAAGTGCAAATGAACATCTTTGGGGTGCAATTGTTTTTGAGAATGATAATTGGCATATTGTTAAACCTCGACCAATTGGCGTGATAGACAGAATTGGTGGAGGTGATGGTTTTGTAGGAGGTTTATTATATAGCATAATGAAAGAGTGGGAGCCTTCGAAATGGATTCAGTTTGCTTGGGCAACTGGTGCATTAGCTACCACTTTCTTAACTGACTACGCACAACCTGCCGATGAGCAAATGGTTTGGAATGTGTGGAGTGGAAATGCTCGTGTAACACGATAAAGATAATTATAAATATAAATAAGAAATAATGAAAAAATTAGCAGATATAGGATTAATAGGGTTAGCTGTAATGGGCGAGAATCTTGTTCTGAATATGGAGAACAAAGGCTATACAGTAGCGCTTTTTAATAGAACAGTTGAAAAAGTAGATGCCTTTGTAGAAGGCAGAGGAAAAGGAAAGAATTTTATTCCAACACATTCGCTTGAAGAGTTAGTTTCATCGCTTAGCAAACCACGAAAAGTGATGATGTTGGTGAAAGCCGGAAAACCTGTTGATGATTTTATCGATAGATTAATTCCTTTACTTGAGCCTGGTGATATTATTATTGATGGTGGTAACAGCCACTTCCCCGATACCATGCGCCGTACAAAATATGTAGAAAGCAAAGAGTTGCTTTTTGTAGGAACGGGTGTCTCGGGTGGTGAAGAGGGAGCTTTGCTCGGTCCTTCACTCATGCCAGGAGGCTCTAAAGAGGCATGGCCACATATAAAAGAGATATTTCAGTCGATAGCTGCAAAGGTTGACGATGGAGTTCCATGTTGCGATTGGGTAGGAGAGGATGGCGCAGGTCATTTTGTAAAAATGGTGCACAATGGTATTGAGTATGGCGATATGCAGGTAATCAATGAGGCATATCACTTGATGAAAGACCTATTGGGTATGGATGCATTTGAACAACACGAAGTGTTTAAAGAGTGGAACAAGGGTGAGTTAGATTCTTACTTAATTGAAATTACTGCGGATATATTAGCTTTTGAAGATGAAGATGGTGGTCCATTAGTTGAAAAGATATTGGATACAGCTGGTCAGAAAGGAACAGGAAAATGGACAGCTATAACTGCCCTCGATTTAGGCATTCCTCTTACTTTGATTGCCGAATCTGTTTATTCTCGTACACTATCGGCACAAAAAGATTTACGAGGCAAAGCCTCTAAGTATTTGTCGGGTACTAAATCTGCATTTAAGGGTGATAAGCAAGCTTTTATAAAAGATTTAGAACAAGCCGTGTTTGCTTCAAAACTTATCTCTTATGCACAAGGATACGACCTGATGATGGAAGCAGCCAGAGAGCACAACTGGCACTTAAATTATGGCGGAATTGCTCATATGTGGCGAGGTGGATGTATTATACGCTCTGCATTTTTGAAAGATATAAAAGAGGCATTTGACGATAATCCTAAATTGGAAAACTTATTGCTAACGCCTTTTTTTAAAGAGAAGATAGAAGCTGCACAAGATAGCTGGCGACGTGTAAGTGCTGCAGCCATAGAAAATGGTATTCCATTACCTGCAATCACTTCAGCATTGGCTTATTTTGATGGTTTCAGAAGTGAGCGTTTACCTGCCAACTTATTGCAAGCCCAGCGTGATTATTTCGGAGCACACACTTACGAGAGAGTGGACAAGCCTCGAGGTGAGTTCTTCCACACCAATTGGACTGGTAGAGGAGGAAAAACAGCTTCTACAACCTATGAAGTGTAAGCACATACAATAGCAGCATCCTTGCTGAAATAATAAAGAGGCATGCAAGATAAATAAACTTGCGTGCCTCTTTTCTAAAATATTAATCATAATTCAATTCGACATGATATACTATCAAAACGGTTCAACTGAGAATGATTTATCGCACAGCGATTTACAACAAGGTCTTAATGAAGCTTTTCGGAAAATGGAGACTAAGAAAAAAGTATTGATAGTACCACCCGATTACACTCGTTTTCAGAGTCGTGCTGGAGAGTTGACCGAAATGGCTTGGGAGTATTATGGAGATAAAGTAACAGATATTCTTCCTGCACTGGGCACACATACTCCTATGACTGATACTCAAATATCTCATATGTTTGGCAAAACACCACGCAATCTCTTCAGAGAGCATGACTGGAGAAATGATGTTGTGACATTAGGTGAAGTTCCGCCCGAATATGTGAAAGAAGTATCCGATGGTGCTGTGGACTTCTCATGGCCTGCACAAGTTAACAAACTCTTGTTAGATAGTGATTTCGATTTGATGCTTTCAATTGGACAAGTTGTTCCTCATGAGGTGGTTGGAATGGCAAACCACAACAAAAACATATTGGTAGGAACCGGAGGTGTAGAGGGTATCAATAAGAGTCATTATGTAGGCGCAGCCTATGGAATGGAGAAGATGATGGGACATGCAGATACTCCAGTTCGGAGGATATTTAATTATGCATCGGAAAAGTACCTGAGAGATTTCCCAATTGTTTATGTGCTTACCGTAGTAGGCGTAAATAAAGAAGGTGAATTGCAAACTTACGGTCTTTTTGTGGGCGATAGTTTGGATATATTTGACATGGCTGCTAAACTGTCACTACAGGTAAACTTTCAAATGGTAGATAAGCCTCTTGATAAAGTAGTAGTATGGTTAGATCCTGCTGAGTTTAAAAGCACTTGGTTGGGGAATAAATCAATTTATCGAACTCGTATGGCAATAGCCGATGGTGGTGAATTAATTGTATTGGCTCCGTCGCTTGTAGAGTTTGGCGAAGATAAAGAGATTGACCGTTTGATACGTAAGTATGGATACTTTGGTACACCTCAAACATTGAAAGCTGTGGACGATAACGAAGAACTTCGCAACAACTTGAGTGCTGCCGCACATCTCATTCATGGTTCATCCGAAAGTAGATTTAGGATTACATATTGCCCTGGCAAAAATCCTGACAATCTAACAAAAGAAGAAATAGAAAGTGTTGGTTTTAAATATGGTGATATTGATGAAGTAATGCAACGCTATCCAGTGAAAAATTTAAAGGAGGGATATAATACCATGACAAATGGTGAAGAAATTTACTATATTTCCAATCCTGCTTTAGGATTGTGGGCTTATAAAGATCGATTTCAATTGCTTAAGTCTGATTAACCGTCCTAGCAATTTACCTCAATAGAAATTAGCTATTTGAATCGTGACATCCCATAGTCTATTTCTATCTTATCTTCTTGGTATTCTAAGTGAAATGAAGAACCTTCTTAATTCATTAATTTATTTAACACTAAACCCTTAAAACGCATCCAATATCCCGATT
>CAZUHZ010000136.1:0-5823 GCA_964620895.1 uncultured Dysgonomonadaceae bacterium
CTGACTTTGATGTATTGAAGACCAACATTCCCAATCTCACTTATTTAGATTTGAAAGATGTGAAATGTGAAGATGATAGAATACCTGATGAAGCATTTGGAGCTTATAATTATGACTTATCAAATAAAAATATTACGAGAATAATTCTTCCACAAACTATCACAACAATTGGAGAAAGTGCATTTCAAAGTTGTACTGGTTTAACAGGTTCTTTAGTCCTCCCCGATGGATTGCAAACAATTGAATATGCAGCATTTGAGTATTGTATAGGTTTAACTGGCACTTTGGAGCTTCCAGTTAGTTTAACAACAATTGCTTCACGTGCATTTGCTGATTGTACTGGTCTGACAGGTTCTTTAAAATTTCCTAATGAATCAACTACACTCGGAAAGGCTGCATTTCTTAGATGTTCTGGCTTTAACGGCACTTTGACGCTGCCTGAAGCTTTAACCTCAATCGAAGCGACTGTGTTTTATGGGTGTACTGGTTTTACTGACACATTGAATATACCCAATAGTGTGACTGAGATTGGAATGGTTGCATTTCAAAACTGTGGTTTTACTAGCTTAGTGTTTGGAGATAAGCTCTCTACTATTCATCAAGGAGCTTTTAAAAATTGCAACAAAATATCTGGTAGGGTTGTGTTGCCAGCAAGCCTTTCTTACATAGGACCAGAAGCTTTTTTAGAGTGTAATACGATAGAAGCATTTAGATTTCTTGGTATGAATCCTCCTGTATTGAATAATTATACGCTTCCTTATGGAGTTGTTGTGGAAGTGCCTGTAGATGCAATTGATACATACAAAAACCTTCATGTTTGGTCGGCTCTAAATATAGTGGGATATTGATTGTAATTATACAATAGAGTTATGGAAAATAATAACACTCATTTCATTAAAACATTAAAGCTATGAAAAAACATCTATTACTCCTACTAACACTCGGTTGGGTTGTTTTCGCTTGCGAAAAAGATGACCCCAAAAGCATCGCCCAGTTAACAACAACTGGTGTAACAGAAATTACACAAACAACTGCCGTTGCTGGTGGTAATGTAACTCACGATGGCGGGGCATCGGTTGCTGCCCGTGGTGTATGTTGGAGCACTGGGCAATCGCCCACTATTAATGACAGTAAAACAAGTAATGGCTCTGGTGTTGGAAGTTTTTCCAGCTCCATTACAGGTTTAGAGCCCAATACAACTTACTTCGTTAGAGCGTATGCTACCAACAGTGAGGGTACTAGCTATGGGAAAGCCATTACATTTAAAACACTTGAAGCAATAGAGCTGCCCACTCTCACAACAACGGAGGTTGCTGAAATTACCCTAACCACTGCTGTTTCAGGAGGTAACATCAGTGATGATGGTGGTGCACCCGTTACAGCACGTGGTGTATGTTGGAGTACCAATGAAACACCAACTATCGCTGATAGTAAAACAGAAGATGGAGAAGGCATTGGGGACTTCACAAGTAGCATAACAGAATTAGAGGCAGGCACGACTTACTATGTGCGTGCGTATGCTACCAATAGTGAAGGAACAAGTTATGGTGATGAAGCCTCATTTACAACACTTGATTTACCTACACTTACTACTACAGAAGTTACAGAAATCACGCAAAACTCTGCTATTTCGGGAGGCAATATATCTGATGATGGTGGAGCACCAGTGACTGCTCGTGGAGTATGTTGGAGTACCAATGAAACACCAACTATCGCTGACAGTAAAACAGAAGATGGAGGAGGTGCTGGAAGTTTCTCCAGTAATATCACAGAGTTAGAGACAGGTTCAACCTACTACATAAGAGCCTATGCCACCAATAGTGAGGGAACAAGTTATGGCAATGCCATTTCTTTTACTACCCAACAAGCAAGTGCTGGTAGCTTTATTGATTCTCGCGATAACAATACTTATAAGTTTGAAACTATAGGGAACCAAGTGTGGATGACAGAAAACTTAAAATATTTACCTAGAGTCGATCACCCTCATGTAGGCTCATATTTCGCCCCTTATTATTACGTTTACGGATATGATAAAAAAATAGTAGCTGAAGCGAAAGCCACGGAAAATTATAATACTTATGGTGTACTATACAACTGGACAGCAGCAATGAACAGCTCTGAAAGCAGCGATAGTAACCCAAGTAATGTGCAGGGAGTTTGCCCTGAAGGTTGGCATTTGCCAAGTGTTGCCGAGTGGAATGAGTTAATCGATCATTTAGGTGGTACAGAGGATGCTGGTGGAAAGCTGAAAGAAACTGGTACAGTTCATTGGCTTAGCCCCAATACAGGAGCAATCAACGAATCAGGTTTTACAGCTCTTCCTGCGGGCAGACGTTATGGTGAAAGATTTGTAGATATTGGCTACACAACTTCTTTTTGGTCTGCAACAGAGAATACTCTCAATACTGCTAAAATTATATGTATGTCCTACAATCGAAGTAGGGCAAGTATAAGTTTTGACGGTAAACTAGGTGCAAACCCAGTTCGTTGTGTGAGGGATTGATTATTTGTGAAGTGTGGAATGGATTACTTTTAAGATTGCTTATTATTAAAAAAACATACAAATAAGTTTTCAGTAAAATAACGATAACTTTAGAAATATAGAAAGCTATGAAAAAATATCCACAAGTCCAATAGTTGGCTTTTCTTGCCATCTTCTTCGTTTTGGTTATGATGAGCTGATTCGACAAAACATTGTTGAAAACACGCTTAGCATCAACTTCAATTAAACAACACTAAACAAACACAGAGGCACGCTTCAAATATTGCAGTAACTAGCACTCCGGTAGGAGTAGCTCTGTTTGTAGCAAACTCACACATCCTAAAACATACGAGATGTGGACTGTAAAGGTACTCGTCGAATGGATTGAATAACAGGTCGCATCTGACGAAGCTCTGATTAGTAGTAGCTTTTACCTGCTACAGACAGGTCGCTTCTAACGAAGCTTTTCTGTGTATGTTGTTAAGTGCAATATTTGAAGATTTTTTATAAGAATTAAATCAACACATTTCCACTGACTGTTTACAACAAATGATACAGAATAAATAATTACACAAAAACTTAATCGCCATGGAATTTAGCGCATCGTTAGATGGAGCACTCGTCTGTAGCAATCTAATTATCCAACCAACCCCAAGCTTCGTGGAAGCGGGCTGTAGTGCGCCAGGATTGACGAGGATACTTGAGGCTTTTCGGAGCAGACACATTCTATTGTATCTTAGACTATTTTGTTGGTTTTAGCTCCAGATGCGTCCTCTTCTCACTGTGTTTAATAAAAGGAATAGTTAGATCACATAATATTGTAGGTGATTCCAACTGCTTCAATAGCTATGAACCAATTGTAATAGCAAACAGCCTTTTATACACGAGTACTGCACCAATTAATATTGTCAAAACTTTGATGGTTGGCAACTCTGCAAGATAGTTGATAGTTGAATGAGTAGCAAAAGGTGTTTTTACAGCAAATGTGATGGGTGGAATTGTGAACGACGGCTCTATGTTGGGTGATTTCATACTTAAGTAAAATTGAATTGCTCAACTATACTGGTTATTTATATTATTCAAGCGTTGAATCATCTGAGCGCATACTATTGTTGAGAAAAACAATTATTAAACCCCTCTACTACACAATGTTTTTTTTGATTTGACAGTTGAATTAAGTAAACATTAACCAACCAGCTAAATTAACAAATAAATTACTCTGTCGTCCACTATTGTCAGAGAATTTAAGCGTTAATTACTCGACAATAGTTAATGGTATGTTAAAACAACCATTAAATTGCTCGAAAATAGTTGTTATTTTATTAAACTAATGATTGAATTGCATGAAAATAAGGTGCAACCATTTAAGTTGAGATAGTTTTGGTATATAAAATGTGGTTGTGTAGGTATTGTAATTGTTTTAATGCATCAACTTTGATGAGGAGTAGGTTGCATAGAGTGGCGAAGGTATGAAATCTGAAAACTTATTACTATTGTGGTGAACTGAAGGGATCAAATACAAAGCTTTGACGGCATTGTGGACAATCAATTGTAGGAATCATAAAGCTTTAGGCTCTTGCATTTAGTTTGAGAGTATTGAAAATCATTCATATAGGGTTGGTTTTTCTAAATTATATGAGTAGCAAATAAAAAAGACGCCCATCCTTAAGCGTCTCTATAAGTGTGCTATTTGACAATGAGTTATTTACACCTCATAATACAATAAATCTATCAAGTCTTTGTACTTCAGTTTTTTTGCCAACTCGTAAGTGTTCTCGTAACATGCCATTCTGTAGTAATTTAATCTATTGAAAGAGCCTAGAATGCTTTCATCTTTTACTTCTTGTGGAATTTGTTGCGACGATATCTCTTTTAAATTTTCAATCATTTCTTGCGCCACCGAGTCTGTTGTGTTGCCAGGATTTATCTCTTTCTTTCGCAATGCTTTTTGTAGAAGTTCAAATTGTTTTTCAGAATCCTTAGCTAGTTCTTTTGCTATTTCTAATAAGTCTTGGTCTTTTATCTCTTCTTGCACTGCCTCAAATACTTCTACACACTCTTTCTCTAATGCATATAGGTTTTTGAATTCGCTGTTAAATAAATCGGTTAAATTGTTCATGAAATATATTGTTTTTTGTGTTGATTACTATCTCTTTAACAAGGAGCGGATAAGATTGTTTAAAAAAAAGACGCCCTCATCAGGCGTCTTCTATATGCATAATCGGTTTTCAAGTAAAATTTATTTCACAACAACCAATCTCTCTTCCAAAAGAACATGGGTTTTCTCGCCAGGATCGCCTGCTGGTGTGCCAAAAGGCATTTGAGCAACCAATTCCCAATCCTGATTGAGATTCCACTCTTTTTTAACTGCTTCGTCAATTAGAGGGTTGTAATGTTGGAGCGATGCGCCAAAGCCAACGCTCTCCAATCCTATCCAAGTCAATATTTGCGCTATGGCAGAGGAGTGTTCACTCCATTGATCAAATTTATCTGACATAGTAGGAAGACTGCTTTGCAAGCCTTTTACAACTGCTTTGTCTTCAAAAAATAGGATTGTACCATATCCTGAAGCAAAAGATGTATTTACTTTCTCTTCTGTTACCTTGAAAGCTTCTTCCGATTTGCTTACCTTCTTCAGTTCTTCCTTTGTTATCTCCCACATTTTTGTGTGATTATCACCCAGAAGAAGCACCATTCGTGCAGATTGAGAGTTGAATGCAGATGGGGCATAATACAATACATGCTCAATAATTGATTGTATCTCTTCGTCAGATACGGGTGAGGTGTTTTGTAGTTGATAGTATGTACGTCTGTCTTTGATAGCGTCTCTTAAATTCTTTTTCATTTTGTCTGTTTTATGTTGATTGTTTTATCGTTTATTTGTGATAGTAATTAACACTTTTGTTTTACGAAAGTTCAAACGTTATTCTTTTGTGAGCAGCTGAGTCTTTTCAGAGGGGGCTAATCTCTTAGTGGTTGTCAGAAAACTCCTTGTTTTTAAGTCTTTGATAAGAAAACGAAAAAGACAAGGCTTTCGAAGTTTTTGAAACCAAGGAACTGACGAACGAAGTAAGAGCAGAGACAAAGCTCGCTTTGACTATGCCTTACAAGGAGGAAGAAGATAAAGTCAGTTTACTTTGGGTAAATGACTGTTTCAAAAACGAGAGTAACGCAGTATTTGGCGTTTTCTTGCTAAGACTAAATACTAAACAGAGTTACACTCAATATACCTAATATACCCAGCGTGATGAGAATGACACCCACCACACGATTGAAAATCTTGAGCGATTGACGATTAAAGTATCTTTTTAGTTTTGACACATAGGTGGTTATAAAGAACC
>CAZUHZ010000137.1:0-4305 GCA_964620895.1 uncultured Dysgonomonadaceae bacterium
CGCTGGCGCGAGTTTGCAACTCCTGTCTGCCGAAGGCAAAGAAGGATTTCGCTTTGCGACACACGGATTGCAAATCTGCGCGAGCAAAAGCATATTGATTGATTACTTACGACTCACATTTTTTTAATACCTAAAACTATGAACAGAAGAAATTTTTTAAGAGCAGTAGCACTCACCGGTGCAGCTTTTAGCATAAAAGAGAGCGGTGCAATGAGTCTGCTCACTCAATCGTTTAACTCAGAAAATGCAGCCAACTCCTACGACCTAGTAGCCATAATGGGAGGCGAACCCGAAGCTATGTTTCGCAAAGCAATAGCAGAAATGGGCGGAATGAAAAAGTTTATTAGTCAAGGCGACAAAGTGGTAGTTAAGCCCAACATTGGTTGGGATCAACCTATTGAAATGGCTGCAAATACAAACCCAAAACTAGTTGCAGAAATCATAAAGCAATGTTTTGATGCTGGTGCAAAAGAGGTAACAGTATTTGATCACACTTGCGACAATTGGCGAAAATGTTATGCCAATAGTGGCATTGAGGAAGCTGCAAAAGCAGCAGGAGCTAAAGTAGTACCTGCCGATCGAGAGTCATATTACAAAACAGTTTCCATACCAAATGGACGAAGCCTAAAAACAGCTAAAGTTCATCAAGCTATTGTTGATTGCGACAAATGGATAAATGTGCCAGTACTCAAAAATCATGGAGGTGCACAACTTACCATTTCAATGAAAAATCACATGGGCATTGTATGGGACAGAGGTTATTTTCATGCCAATGATTTGCAACAATGTATTGCCGATATATGCAGTTATGAAAAACGTGCTGTTCTAAATGTTGTAGATGCTTATAGATTGATGAAAACAAGTGGCCCAAGAGGAAAGTCTGAAGCCGATGTTGTGTTATCAAAAGGGTTATTTATGTCGCAAGACATTGTAGCAGTGGACACTGCAGCAGCCAATTTCTTTAACCAAGTGCGCGAAATGCCAATAGAGAAAGTAACACATATAGGCAAAGCACAAGAGTTGAAATTAGGCACAATGGATTTGGATAAACTAAGTATTAAACGAATACGGATTTAGAGTTTAAAATTGAAAACTAAATCTCTAAATTACTCTTTTATTAAAAGAAAAGAGAGGATGAGTATTTGCTCTTTATTGTAAAAACAAACTTAATACACCCCATGCTTAGAAAATTACGCATAAGCGTTTCCATTATACTTTTTACATTAATAACTCTCTACTTCCTCGATTTTAGAGAAATGTTGCCACAAAGCTTTCACTTTTTGGCAGATATTCAGTTTGTCTCTGCACTACTATCGCTCAACCTTATTATAATTGTAAGCTTACTGCTACTTACACTAGTTTTCGGACGTATCTATTGCTCAAGCATTTGCCCAATGGGCATCTATCAAGATATTGTTGCTTGGTTATCGAAAAAACAAAACAGAAGAAAAAGATACAGTTATAGCTCTGCAAAAACAATTCTTAGGTGGGGAACTCTCCTACTCGTTTCGGTTGCTTTTATATTTGGATTTACCTTCTTGTTAGGATTACTCGATCCTTATGGTGCTTATGGTCGTATCGTTACACATCTTTTCAGACCCATTTATCTAGCTGGAAACAATTTACTAGAAACCATTTTTACGCAATTCAACAACTATACATTTTTTCGTGTAGGCATCTATACGCTCAGTGTTTTGTCAACTGTAGTGGCACTCTTCACTTTAGTAGGTGTAGGATTATTTGCGTGGCGTAACGGACGCACTTTTTGCAACACACTTTGTCCTGTTGGCACAACTTTAGGTTTTATCAGTCGCTTTTCTCTTTTAAAAGTGCAATTCGATAGCGTAAAGTGTAATAGTTGTGGACTATGTGCAATGAAATGCAAAGCCTCTTGTATCGATTCTAAAAATCTTATTGTAGATTATAGCCGTTGCATCAACTGTTTCAATTGTGTTGAAGCATGCAACAGAGATGCAATGCACTACAAACCAATATGGAGTAAAAAAAAGAAAGTGGAAGAAGAGATTAAAGTTGATAGTAATGTCAATCAATCGAAAAGACGTTTCCTCTCTGCAACAGTTGCAACTGGTGTAGCGGCAACAAGTCTTCTTGCTCAAGCAACTACAAGCATTTTATCGAAACGAGAACTAAAGCGCCAACAACCTATTGCACCTCCAGGCGTGCAAAACATTGACAGACTACTTCAGAAATGTATTTCGTGTCATCTTTGTGTTACCAAGTGCCCATCGCATGTCATCAAACCAGCCCTTTTTGAATACGGATTGGGAGGAATAATGCAACCCAAGCTCTATTTCGATCACGGTTTTTGTAGCTACGATTGCACTGTTTGTGGCGATGTTTGTCCAACAGGGGCTATTTTGCCCCTCACCAAAGAAGAGAAACACCACACCCAAATGGGGCAAGTCAATTTCATTTTAGAAAACTGTATTGTCTATTACGATGAAACTAGCTGTGGTGCATGCTCCGAACACTGTCCAACGCAGGCAGTGAGCATGGTTCCCTACAAAGGTTCACTCACCATTCCACACATCGAGCCATCCATTTGTGTTGGTTGCGGTGGCTGTGAGTATGTTTGTCCAGCCATCCCCTTCAAAGCAATTTATGTGGAGGGATTGAAAGAGCAACAAACAATTGAGTTGGAGCATGAAGAGCAGGTAGATCATATAATAGATGATTTTGGGTTTTAATTGTTTTATAAAAAAACAAATCTGTATATTTGCTATTAATATGAATGTATTGGTGGCATAGCCTCAAGAAGGAAGTGCCAAATAGACACAAAAACAAACTAATTTAAAATACAATTTTATGACTTGGCTTTGGATACTTTTAACTGCAGTTGTTGTAGGCGGAATTATTGGTTACATCACATCGGGAAGTAAAGAAGGAGCAAAAAAGGGTGCAGCCTCTTTTGGAATTGGCTGTGGGTATATACTCATGCACATTTTCTTTGCATTTATAGGAATATACTTGTTGTTTAAATTGGGAGAATGGTTGTTTTTCTAAAAAACAGGTTTAACAAATGACTGCCACAGTAGGTGGCAACAAACACTGATAATAAACCCATTCGGTACTACATTTAAAAGCCCCACTCAAATCTGATTTGAATAGGGCTTCTATATTCTTTAAATTTGATGTTTTACAATCTTATATTTCGGACTTAAAACATCGACTTCACCTGTTTTTCTAACCTCACTATATCTTTAGTGAAATTACGAATGCCTTCAGCCAATTTTTCTGTTGCCATAGCATCTTCGTTGAGCATCCATCGGAATGTTTTTTCGTCAACGCTCATTTTTTCAAGTTTACTCTCCTTTGCAGATTCAGGTGTTAATTGTGCTTTCAATGTTCCTGTCGAGAGCGACAACTCATTGAGTAATGTTGGAGAAATAGTAAGCAAATCGCAACCAGCCAACTGAATTATTTGTCCCATATTACGGAAACTAGCACCCATAATCTCAGTTTTATAATCATACTTTTTGTAGTAATTGTAAATACGTTTCACTGACAATACTCCTGGATCTTCTTTAGGTGCTATATCATCTACACCTCTATCTTCTTTATGCCAATCATATATGCGACCAACAAACGGAGATATCAATTTCACTCCTGCATCGGCACAAGCCACTGCTTGCACAAAAGAGAAAAGCAAAGTAAGGTTGCAATGAATACCATCTTTCTCCAACTCTTCTGCTGCACCAATCCCTTCCCAAGTAGCTGCCAGTTTTACGAGCACACGATCGCGCGAAATACCTTCAGCTTCGTACAATGCAATCAATTCGCGTGCTTTTGCGATAGAGCCTTCTTTGTCGAACGATAGCCGTGCATCTACTTCAGTGGAAACACGGTTAGGAACAATTTCAAGTATCTTCAATCCAAAATTCACAGCTACTTTATCCATTGCTATACCTAATTGAGCATCCTCATTGTCCGACTCACCTTTGGCATAAGTAATAGCTTCACGTAAAAGAGGAGCAAATCGTGGATTTTGAGATGCCGCATATATTAGCGAAGGGTTAGTTGTAGCATCCATAGGTTTGTATTCCTCTATAGAAGTAAAATCACCCGTATCTGCAACTACTATTGTCTGTTTTTTTAATTGTTCAAGTAAATTCATTGTCTTATAGATTTTATATGTTTAAAAATACTTCACCTCAAAAAACAGCACCAATTATAATAAATTGATGCTTATAATATTAAAGCTAGTAAGATACGTTTTTATTTGAATATCTGCAAGATAAAGCATGTATTTATTTTATTTTAATTATCAGATATTTATAAAATTAA
>CAZUHZ010000137.1:4405-5783 GCA_964620895.1 uncultured Dysgonomonadaceae bacterium
TCTTCTTCATCCATACTCCAGTCGCATAAGCAAGCAACAAGGTTCCTATCACCATAAGCATCATCTACGCGAGCTACGTTAATCCAAAACTTGTTATCGGCAACGTGTTGTAGCGGATATATTGCTTTAGAACGTGGATAAGCATGATTCCACTCATCGGCAACTGCCTCATATTCTGGGTGTGGAGCATTTACCAACACATTGTCTTCTAATGTGTAGTCACCATCTTCCACTTCGCGTATTTCTTGACGAATTTGATTCATTGTTTCAACAAATCTATCAAGTTCTGTCAAACTTTCGCTCTCTGTAGGCTCAATCATAAGCGTTCCAGCAACAGGAAATGAGAGAGTTGGAGCATGGAAACCATAATCCATCAATCGCTTAGCTATATCACTTTCGGATATACCTGATCTCTGTTTTATTTTGCGGCATTCCAAAATTAACTCGTGCCCTACTCTACCCTCTTCACCTTTATATAAAACACCATACGAATCATCAAGCTTGCTTGCCAGATAATTGGCACTTAAGATAGCAATTTTTGTAGCTTCTGTTAGTCCATCTTCACCCATCATTTTTATATAGCCATAAGTAATGGTTGCAACTCCTGCGCTACCATAAGGAGCAGAAGAAACTGTATTTTGATCGGTATCGCATGTCACTGGATGCCCAGGAAGAAATGGCACTAAGTGTTCTGCCACACAAATAGGACCTACACCAGGACCACCACCACCGTGAGGTATAGCAAATGTTTTGTGCAGATTGAGGTGACATACATCAGCTCCTATGAAGCCAGGATTGGTAAGGCCCACTTGTGCATTCATATTAGCTCCATCCATATAAACCTGTCCACCAGCTTGGTGAGTTATTTTACACATTTCACGAATCTCTTTTTCAAAGATTCCATGTGTTGATGGATAGGTAACCATAAATGCGGCTAAGTCATCTTGATACTTTTCAGCCTTCAAGCGCAAGTCATCTATATCTACATTCCCGTTTTCATCACACTTTACAGTTTTGGGGATAAAGCCAGCCTGAACTGCACTCGCAGGATTTGTTCCGTGAGCAGAACTAGGTATTAGAGCTATCTTGCGGTGTCCCTCGCCAATACTTTTAAGATAAGAGGCAATAGTGATAAGACCTGTAAACTCACCAGCTGCTCCTGAGTTAGGTTGCAAGCTAGTAGCTGCAAACCCTGTAATTTCTGCTAGCATAGCCGAAAGCTCATCTATCATCTCATGATAGCCTTGTGTTTGATCGGCTGGTGCGTATGGATGGATGCGTTGCAAACCTGGATTTCCTAAGGGTAGTAGCGACGAAGCTGAGTTGAGTTTCATTGTACACGACCCCAAAGAAATCATTGAGTGTGCTAGTGAAATAT
>CAZUHZ010000138.1:0-5759 GCA_964620895.1 uncultured Dysgonomonadaceae bacterium
TTGTGCCTTGATATATTAGTAACAGCACTGGTCAGAGACCAGCGCTAGCGGTGATGTAACGGGCAGGGGCATAACAGGATAATATCGGGTGGCATAGTTGGGTAATAGCGGGTGGAGGCAAGCCTCACCCCTACATTGCACGGCGATGATAATGTGCAAAATGTTCAATCTTGATGAATGTAGGGGCGATCCCTTGCGGTCGCCCGTTTTAATTAACCGCATACCGCATACCACATACCACATACCACATACCACATACCGCAGACCCCATTAATAATTAATGCCTTAGCTGAAGAATATTTATTGAATGTGGATTGCCAGCAAAAAAATCCCGTAAGGGATGATATTATTATAGTAATGCAACATGCATGGCTACCCAAACCCCGCAAGGGGTGGCATTATAAATGGGGTTGTGAGGTGTGTACCAATATTGATGTAGAGCACATTGCGGCTAAGCTCCACATTGTGCATATTCCTTATTTTATGGTGTATGGTATAGAGGTGTGCGGTATGTGGTAAAAACCCTGTGATTCCAACATGCAAGTGAGGAATCTATTTACCCCATGGAATAAAATCGCAGATTTTGTAGCGAAGCGTATTCCATAGGGGTTAAAACATTCTACAAATATTAAACAAATCTTTCACTACGTTCAAGATGACAATGAAATGCAAAAGCAAACACCTACTTTTACTGGTGATTCCAGGACATGCTTATTACCTTATTTGTTTCAACAAAAATGTTCAAAAAAAAACAACCCGAGAAGATTCTTCCCGGGTTGTTTAGGTTTATATGTTGATTAAAATGGTTTAGTTGTTATACCATCCATCAACCATTTCTTTGTTAGCATCGTACCAAAAGCGAGCACCTGCTTCATCTCCTTTGTCTTGGATGGTACTCATTAAATCATTTAATTGATCGTCTGTCAAATTAAAATTTCTAAAGTACCCTGCAGCTTGTGGCATATCTTCTTCAAATCCTTTACGTGAAAGAATTGCACAAACATCTGTTGGATATACTCCTTTTGGATCTTCTAAAAATTTTAAATCATATTGCGACCATTTTATATGTGGTTTCCACCCTGTAACTACAATCCAATCTTCGTTTCTTGTAGCTTTTTGAAGTGCAGCAACCATTGCAGGACCGCTTGAGGTTATTTGCTCAAGTTCTAAACCATACTCTTCAATAGCATCATATGTATCTCTATGAATACCTGCGCCACTATCGATACCGATGATTTTTCCGTCAAATTTTTCTTTGTGAGCATTCAATTCTTCAATAGAATTGATGGGTAGATATGATGGTACTACTAAACCTGTAGTTCCTTCACTAAAAGACTCACCTAATTTTACTAACTTATCGCCATAGTCTTCCCAATAGTATTTGTGAGTATTGGGCAACCATGCATCCATAAATACATCACCTTTAGAGTTTTCTTTTGATAACTCAGCAAATATTAGTCCTGGATCAAGACTTATCATATCTACTTCATAGCCTTGTTCTTCAAGAGCTACTTTCGATAAATGGGTATAGGCAATTGCTTCTACCCAGTTTGGATATAAAATAGTTACTTTTTCTTTTCCATCATCACTGCTTGTACACGCAGTAAAAGATGCAATTAAACCTACTATTAAAGCAAGGCTCAATAAACTTCTTAATTTCTTCATAATTATTTTTTATTTTTATATTTATAATTTTATTCGCTTTTTTCTGCGAAAGCTTGTGTAATACGGTCAAGTATAATTGCTAATATAACAATTCCTAGTCCCGATTCAAAACCTTTAGCAACATCATTTTGTTGAATTCCCTGATATACAATGCTTCCAAGTCCTCGTGCACCTACCATTGAAGCAATAACTACCATAGACAGTGACAGCAAAATAACTTGGTTTATACCTGTCAAAATTGTAGGCATTGCCAATGGAAGTTCAATTTTAAATAGTATTTGATTTTCTGTTGCTCCAAAAGCACGACCAGCTTCGATTACTTCCTTTTGAACATTTTTAATACCAAGAGCAGTTAACCGTACTGCTGGAGGTACAGAGAAAATAACTGTTGCAATTACTCCTGGAGTATTACCTACACTAAAAAAGAAGATAGCTGGGATGAGATAAACAAAAGCTGGCATTGTCTGCATAAAGTCGAGCACTGGTTTGATTATAGCATCAGCTACTTTACTTTTTCCAGCCAAAACTCCAAATGGAATACCTATAATAAGGGCTATGATAGTGGAGACTAGCACAAGTGTTGTTGTCTGTACGGCTTCTTTCCAATAACCCATTCCGTATATAAGAAATAGCCCTATTATTATAAAAGATGATAATCCTATCCCTTTTTTAAACCCTTCTAGTTTGAAAGATTTTTTTCCTGCTTTGGCATAGTAAGCAATAAGTGTAACAATTAATAAAAACACTACAAAAGGAATAGATAGTAGAAGACTATTCATGTTTTCTACTGTCCATGAAATTCCATTATCCATAGCGCCCCATATTGAAGAGAAATTCTCTTCTAGGGCATTAATTGCTATTTCGATATATGTTCCTAAATCAATAAATCTTTTCATATCAAATTTCGTTTGCTTTTTCTATTAATTCGCTTACCTCTTTATCGCTATAACTAGTAGCTTCTATCACAATCGATGTTTGAGAAACAAGACCATGTAGTCGTCCGTTTTTCCTGTCAACTACTGCCACTGGGTAAGAGTTATCAGAAATTAAAGGAATCATCTCCTCAACTGTATATTCTCTATGCACGCTAGGCACATTTACTCTTATGGCTTTCTCTATTGTGCGTTCACCCTCGCGCGCCAATTTGATCATATCTTTCAAATGAACATATCCCAAAAACTTTCTACTTTCATCTTCTACAGGGAGTACATACACACCTGTAGAGCGCATTTTTCGAATAGCACCTTTAGGCCCATCTTTTCTGAACTGAACTATTGTGGGTTTGCGAAACATCAATGTTTCTGCCGTAATAATTGTTTTACGATCAACTTTTTCAATAAAAGCTTCTACGTATTCACTTGCAGGATTAGAAAGAATTTCTTCGGCAGTACCAATTTGTTCGATAACACCATCTTTCATAATCGCTATTCGGTCGCCAATTTTAAAGGCTTCGTCCAAATCATGCGTAATAAATACAATTGTTTTGTGCAGTTTACTTTGAATTTGAAGCAATTCGTCTTGCATGTCAGATTTAATGAGTGGATCGAGTGCCGAAAAGGCTTCGTCCATTAACAGTACATCTGTGTCGTTTGCCAAAGCTCTTGCCAAACCTATGCGTTGCTGCATACCACCCGACATTTGTCCAGGATGTTGCAGTTCATATCCTTTTAGTCCAACTGTTTCGAGTACCCTCATGCCAACTTCTTCGCGTTTCTCTTTCGAGTCGCCCCGAAGTTCTAATCCAAAAGTCGCATTCTCAAGTACTGATCGGTGAGGTAGCAATCCAAAGTTTTGGAACACCATACTCATTTCGTTACGTCGTGTTTGCAAAAGCTGAGTGTTGTTTGCACGGGTAATATCGTGGTCTTTAAAAAAAACTTTTCCTGCTGTGGGTTCGTTCAATCTATTCAAACATCTAATGAGTGTTGATTTTCCACTGCCTGACAATCCCATCACAACAAATATCTCTCCTTCATATACTTCGAAGTTCGCTTTGTTAACCCCAATAGTACATTTTGTTTTTCTTAGAATTTCTTCTTTCGAGATACCTTTATTAAGCATAGAGAGTGCCTCTTTTTTTCTTTTACCGAAAATAAGGGTCAGATCCTCTACTTTTAGTTTTATATTTCTGTTGTTGATATCATTCATCTGTTATTAAATTAAAAGTAATAGCCAAGATTGATGTTGAAGCGTTTGTTCCATCTTGCATCCTCTACTCCAGAGCCTAATCCTTTTCCAAAGTCATCGGTCAACCATGGTTGGTTTTTACCCATTGCATAATCGAAGTAGGCATAAATAGGTCCTGCAGTAACCATGAAGCCTGGGATTATATGGTGTGTATCATAAAAGTATTCGTTTGCTTTGTCAACGTACGAATAATCTACATAGGGTTGAATACTAGAAATAGGACCCCAGTTTACAGGTATGTTATATGCAAGGCTTACTGCATAGATATTTGCTTCTGTAGCAACACATCCTGTATAATTTACATTACCTGCTTCATCCGCAGTAGCTCCTGGATATCCACCACCATAAGCTCCCATTTGCAGCACATCAATTCTGTTACCTGTATCGTCGTTAGCTCTGTAGTTATAGTGGATGAACTCTGTTTTCAGCGTAAAGTTGTTGAAGCTACCAAGTAAATGAGCTGCAAAAGCTCCCGATGTGGTAGATTTATTTAATTCTGAATTATAAATTCCGCCTACTTGCCCCGAAAGACCAGCTTCCCAATTGGGAACAAAGCGCCAAGCCACACGAGCGTTAAACTGATTTAATTCTGACAGCGAAGCATAAGCTTGCTTAAAATTTCCTTCACTATCAACTGCAGCACCCATACCTGGTACAATATCATAGGCATACCTTGTTGAGTAATCTGGGCCCGAACCATTAGGCTCGGCTTGACGAAAGTATGCTAGTGATATATCAATGTCGTCTGTTGGAGTGATATCGAATTTAATACCCATGTCATAGTCATCTTCCAACCCCACATAGTAGGGTGCTTGAAAGAAATAACTGTGTGATGCATAGTCAAGCACACCAAATGGTACTCGTGTAACACCCAATTTAGTATATACTACATCCGAAAACTTGTATCCGAAATATCCATGCTTCAAGAAGTGAGTTTTAGAAGATGGATAAAACCTATATTCGAAACTTAGGTCAATCCCACCAATAGACCCATCCATGTTCAATCGCCATGTGTCCCAAGTAAATTGAGGGTCTGTTTTATCGGAACTACTCTCGTAATCGGTAGATATAATGTTATAGCGCAATGCGCCACCAAATTTAATTCCGTCTTTTTTGTCGCTTTCTTGTGCAGTTCCAATGAAAGGAAAGGCTAGTAGTACTAAAATAAAAACTGTTTGTTTGATTTTGTGAATCATAACTTAAAATGTTGTTTTTAATGTTTAAATTTATATTGTTATTTGTTTGTTTCTATGAGCAGGCAAACTGCCCGTTTTATAGTTTGGCTAAAGACTAATTCGAGAAGATTAATTCGATGAATACTCCCATGCTAATGTGTTTGAGCCACAAGGGAATTGAAAGCCTTAAAATTTTACAAGCGACAAAGATACGCTTTTTTGACCTACCATCAAAACATATATACAATTGATTATAAAATCGATACATCAAAAAGGGTGGATTTGTTGGCTCTATTAGCTTTTTATTTCCCCTTCATCTAACTCCTCCACTCTTATAGTTACTAGGTTGTTACGTGGTGTTGAAATTGTCTCAGATTGATTGAATATATTCAGGTAAAAATGTGTGGTTTTATACCTGATATAACTTTTGTCTATATCATGGGGTGAGAAATTTATAGCTAGAAGCTATTTATGATTGCTTGTATGTGTTAAATGTGTGTGTGGTTTTGCTATCAGCTTTCTGAATTGTAGCTTATACGGATTAAATGTTTTTGGCTGATTGTTGAGTTGAGGGTGTTGTGTAAATAACATTGTTGTTGGTAGCCCAAAGAAGTGTATTTTACAACTCATACTCATAATCACATTCAAGGAAAAAAAGACAGACTGTAAATTATTTCTTACGCAGGCGTCACAATCTGCAGCCCCACCAAAGAGATAATAAGTGTAGCGAGG
>CAZUHZ010000139.1:0-5732 GCA_964620895.1 uncultured Dysgonomonadaceae bacterium
TTTTCATTTCTGTGCTGTTTTATTAGGTTTGAACAGATGGTTATCAATTAACTTACTCTATTAAAGTTAGTAAAAATAACCGAGATTGCCAAACAAAACGACTAAAATTTGCAGTCAAAAGAGAGGATATATAACGACTAATACTAATTTGTAGAAGCATGCCATTCCTCAAAGGGCTTTGCTGGAGTAAGTCTTCCGCTGGTCCATGTCTCCTGACAAGCACTTCACTCTATAATTCCATACTTTGCTAATATCATTACACCTTCAACTAATAATTACAGCAATAAGAACACTATGAACCATCTTCTTTTACGGTAAATTACATCCATCAATGAGGATTACCTCCTACTTTTACAACCAATTACACCTAAAAGTTATCTTCATTTCCTCTTTTCAAAATTGTTTATACTTATTTGTGAAAGCAACCACCTACTTTCATAAATGATTTCACCCCTTAGTGACAACAATTCTCTCCTTTACTTATCAATTATACCTAAAAGTGCAAAGCCTTACCCCTTGCACCTCACAGGTGATAAAGAACTGTACATGCAGCACTCCGTTGCCTACACAAATACATTATATCTGCAAATGCAGAGGCTTTTCACCCTCACAGGTTTTTCTATTCTGCAAATGCAGAGACGCTTTACCTCTCCAGATTTTTTAGTACTGTATGTACAGAAGTATAACGCCTGTATAGGCGAGCATACTCTGCAAACGCACCAGAAGTAAATCTTCAAGGGCAGGGAAGTACTGCATTTGCAAAACCGGCTTTCTTGCACGAAAATTGGGGTAAGAGAAGTCCATTTTCTGTTATAAGCTTTTGAAAATAGACTAATTTGTCAGAGATAATAGTCTTATTCACTTGCTGTTATAGAGACTGGACACCAGTAAGGGTGGTAGTCTGTTGTGATTATCGGAAGTTGCTATAAGTGGAGGGTGTTTTCTTTTAAGGTTGATGCGAACAGCCAAGGATAACTACTAACAAACGCTTCCATTAATAAATCTTTATCATTAATTCGGCAAAAAAATCACTGTAGAGTAGCATTTGAAGGTGGAAATTATTAGCATTTCAATTTTATGTATTCAAAGAATATTCAAAAAATAACTTATAAAAAATTGTCAATGGAATTAATTTTTTAGTATGTTTGTCAATAAATGACAAGTAAATTAATTCAAGTTATATGAAGTCAACATTTGGAGAGTATATTAGATTATTACGAAAAGATAAAGGTTATACTTTAACGCAACTTGCAGCAAAGCTAGGACTTGATTCTGCAAACTTAAGTAAAATCGAAAATAACAAGAGGGTTTTTGATGAAAAAAGACTTGATAAATTAGCTAAAGTATTCAACCTTGACATTAGACAGTTGAAAGATGAATATTTTGGAGATCAATTTGCAAAAAAAATGCTTGAATATAATTGTTCAATGGATGCTTTAAAAGTAGCCGAGAAAAAAATAGAATACTTAAATCACATCAGAGTAAAACAATCCAAAATCGAATTTAAAAATGACTAATCAAAAACCAACAGTAATCGATTTGTTCTGTGGTTGTGGCGGATTTTCTCAAGGATTTATTGAAGCAGGTTTTGACATTAAATTAGGTGTGGACAACTGGGTGGATGCTCTTAATACTTTTGAGAAAACGCACAAAGGAGCTAAAGTAATCCTTGCAGATTTATTAAATGAATCGCCTGAGAAAATAAGAGAGAAAACTAACATAAATAAAATAGACGTTATTATTGGTGGTCCTCCTTGTCAGGGTTTTTCAATTGCAGGAAAAAGAATTATTGAAGATGAAAGGAATCAACTATATAAATCATTTGTAAGTTTTGTAGATTTTTATAAGCCAAAAGCTTTCGTCATGGAAAATGTTCCAAATATTATTTCAATGGGCAAAGGAGTTGTTAGAGACAGTATAATTAATGATTTTGAAGCTATTGGATATAAGGTAGTATACGATGTTCTTTTAGCTTCAAATTACGGCGTTCCACAAAATAGAAGAAGAGCGTTTTTTGTGGGATTAAAAAATAACATTAAGTTTAGTTTCCCAACAGGAGATTTAATGAAAAATATTTCATCTTACGATGCTATTTCTGACTTACCTGAGAATTCTATTGAAAATGGCAAACCATATCCTAGACAATCTCAATCAGATTATCAAGAAAAATTAAGGATGAATTCTAAAGGTGTTTATAATCACGAAATCACAAACCATAAAGAAAAAACTATTGATATAATATCTTTAGTGCCTGACGGAGGTAATTACAAAGACTTGCCAAAAGAGTTACATGATACAAGAAAAGTAAACATAGCATGGACAAGGTTGAATAGCAAGAAACCTAGTTTTACTATAGACACAGGACATAGGCATCATTTCCATTACAAGTATAATCGTGTACCCACTGTTCGTGAGAGTGCAAGAATTCAATCTTTTGCTGATGATTATATTTTTTTAGGAAGCAAAACCAGTCAGTATAAACAAGTAGGAAATGCAGTTCCACCTTTATTGGCGAAGGCAATTGCATTAGAAATTAAAAAACAGCTATGAAAAAACAGACGAAATATCAAATACCTGCTGAATATTTTTTCAGACTTCATCATGTAAGACCTCGATTTAAGAATGATGTTGAAGAAGTTTTACTATATGTTGCGACCTCAATCTCGGATTTACCTACCTTACCAAAAAAAGAATTTGACGAAGAATTAAACAGAGTGCTTTTTAGCTTTAATAAAAATTCAACTTCAACTAAAAAGACCATAGATAACTGGCGTACTGAAATTTCCGCACTTTTTGGATTTATTCAAGAAACAAATAATTTTTTATACCCTTCAATAACATCTAAAAGATTAGCTGATCATCAATACTTGGACGAGTTTTTTAATTATTTTCTATACTCATTTCAGTACCCTGGAGGTCATATTGTTAATTACAATGTTATTAATCAAATTAAGGCAGGGGTCAAATTTAAGCCTTGCAAATTTATTCTTAACTTACTCATTGAAAGTGGGAAACTAATTGGAAAACCTTTTAGTATAACAGCCGAGGAGCTTACACAATGCGCATTCTATGATCTAAGAGTAACAAGAGATGGGCAATCTGCTAAAGAAGTTGCAGAATTAATTATTAATAATAGGCAAAATAAAGTTGAGTACAATCACAAATACGATCAACTCAAAACAAGAAATGGAAAGTATATATCATCAGGAGATACTTATCGTTATGCAGGAGACATATTAGACTATATGGTTTTAGCTAATTTATTAGACCATAAAGGAACAGGATATTACTACTCTCTTAATAATGAAAACATGGAAGCAATCAATTTTCATTTAAAGAGTGATAATTGGTTTGATGCCTATGATAAATTTTATGGTAAAGTTGATATTTCCAATCAAGAAGTTGGTGCTTTAGAAGAAGTGTGGTTCGATTATGTCAATTCGTTCGATAATATAAGCTCTTTTGAACCAAAGTTAGACGAAAAAGAGGCTGAAAATATTTCAGCACTAATAAAAGAGTATTATACTCAAATGAAAGGGGGGAAAGCAGTTCCAACTAAAATCATTGGAGATTATGGTGAAACACTTATTCTTGCTCATGAATATTTAAGAACAAAAGATAAATCTAACAGACAGCATTTAATTAATAAAATTCCCACACCTCTGGGTGTTGGATATGATTTACAAAGTATCGAAATTAAAAAGAAAAAAAGATATATAGAAGTCAAAACTACTAAATCAAAAAAAGCAATTACAAACAATCGATTTAAACTTACCCCAAATGAATGGGATACAGCAGAGACATTACAAGATAATTATTTCGTATATTATCTTATAATTAATGAAAAAGGTAAAAGAGTTTTCGTGATTCAAAACCCATTCAAGCAATATGCTTTGGGTAATATAAAAATAGACAAAAACTTAGTTGTAGAGTTTTCAAAAACAGCAGGAAAATGGCAGAATTTATTAGAGATAAAACATTAAAAGTAGCATCATTATTTTGTGGTTGTGGTGGTATGGATTTAGGAATCCAAGGAGATTTTCATTTTCTTGAAAAACACTATGAAGCATTGCCATTCGAAGTTGTATACGCTTCTGATAATGATTTATATGCTGCAAGATTGTACAATGATAACTTTAATCATAAATGTGAACTTAAAGACATCATTGATCTAAAGGCAGAAGCAGTTCCAGATCACGATATCTTATTAGGAGGTTTTCCCTGTCAATCTTTCTCAATTATTGCTCAAAATCCACCACGTTTAGGTTATAAGGACAAAAGAGGACAGCTTTTTTTTGAAATGGTCAGAATCTTAAAAGAGAAACGACCTCGATTTTTTATAGCAGAAAATGTAAAAGGATTACTTTCTGCTAATAAGAGAAAAGCTTTTCCTATGATTATAAAGGAATTTGAAAAGGCAGGTTATCATATACATTTTAAATTACTGAATGCATCAGAATATGGAATACCACAAAAGCGAGAACGAGTTTTTATAATTGGATTTCGAGATTTCCGAGATTACTTTGGGTTTAACTTTCCTGAACCCACTACTCTTGGAGAATTGAAAATCCCTCTAAGGCATGTAATTGATAAGGAAGCTGATAAAAATGAAAAGTGGTTTTTTAGTCAAAGAGCAGTCGATGGAATGTTGCGAGTAAAACACAAAATGAATAAAGGTAGAGATCAAGATATTAATGAGCCTTGTAACACAATAAGCTCTCATTTATCGAAAGCAAGTTTAAACAGTACTGATCCAGTTCTGAAAATTGACGGTAGATATAGGAGATTTACCCCTCGAGAAGCAGCAAACATCCAATCATTTCCACTATCATTTAAATTAAATAGTGTTTCAGATACTCGAAAGTTTCGAGCGATTGGGAATGCTGTTCCCCCTGTTTTAATGTGGCACGTTGCAAATTCATTAGTTCAATCGGTATTTAAAAATAGAATTGAAGTAAAAGATAAAGAATTAGAAACTTCAATTGTCTTTGATGAAGGAACTTGTAAACTCAAAAAACTGAATTCATTAATGACACTAAAATAATTGATTTGGAGTCTTTGATATAGCTATCTGCTGAACTAAAAACTTTGGATGTCGAATGGAACTATAAAACTGTGTTCTGATAACTTGAATAAAAAATACTGTATGCACAAGAATATATGTTTCTTTACCCACGTTCATCACAAATTAAAGTGTAATAATAATAATGAGCCAATTAATTCCTTTAATCGGCTCATTATTTTCCGTATATTTGAGCCGAATAACTAAAATAATCGGCTCATGAAGTATATTTGGCAATTGGCAAACTTTCCTAAATTTACATACGATGCATCTAAATTGCTACCCTTGGTGGAAGAGAGTGTGGTGTTGATTGGTGAAGTGAGAGGGATAATGAAAGGTTTTTCTCCTACATTACAAGAGGAGGTTTCGGCACAAGTGATGCTCTCTGAAGCAATAAAAACCTCTGAGATTGAAGGAGAGTATTTTAGCCGAGAGGATGTGATGTCTTCTTTAAAGGTGAATCTAGGTGTAATAGATTATGTGCTGCCTAGTAAGAACAAAAATGCAGATGCTATAGCTCGATTGATGATTGAAGTGCGAAAGAGCTACAATGAGCCATTCACGCTAGAGATGATTTTGAATTGGCATAAAGTGTTGATGAGTGGTCAAGATGCTATTAATGGTGGTCTATTGCGAAGTGGTGCTAAGCCTATGCAGGTAGTGTCGGGCA